>CAZCFC010000442.1:0-2183 GCA_964497815.1 uncultured Cypionkella sp. | reverse complement strand
CGGCGGCGGGAGAGACCCAGCGGTCCGTGATCAGGATGATCTCGGCCCCTTGTTCGCGGGCCATCTCGGCCACTTGCAAGACAGCGTTTTCGTAGCGGCGGATGTCAAACACCAACAGCACATCGCCGGGTGCCATATCCAGCAGGGCGGGCGGCCATGTGTTGGCGCTGTCGGACAAAAGGGTGACTTCAGGGCGGACGACTTTCATCAGCGAGGTGAAGTAATCGGCCATGGCATGGGTGATGCGCCCTCCCATCGCGAAGACACGGCGGCGGGGGTCGGCCAGCAAGGCGGCGGCGGCGTCGAATTCGGCGTGGTCGATCTGGCCCAGCGTCGCCTGCAGGTTGGCCATGACGGCATCGGCAAAGCGGTTCAGGATGTGGGTGTGGGGCACGCCCCCCGCCCAGCGGTCATGTTTGGCAAGCGGCGAGACCAGCATTGCCTCGACCTCGCCGCGCAGGGCGGTCTGAAAATCGGGATAGCCCTTGTAGCCCAGCTTTTGCGCCAGACGCACCACGGTTGGCGTTGACACCAGCGCCGCGCGCGCCAGCACGGTGATCGAGCCCAAGGCCGCGACGGGGTAGTGCGACAGGATATGCGTGGCCAGTTGCCGTTCGGCCCGCGTCAGGTCAGGCAGGGCCGTGCGCAGTTGTTCATCAACCGGCATCATCATTTCGGTCATGCTGCACCCTTTCAAAGCCCTTGCCGCGCTGCTTATCACAGGCCTGCGCGGCCACCTTGGAAAACATTGTAACAGCTGCGCGCAGAAAGAAACAATCTTGACAGGATTGCGCCAAAAGATGACCCTTTTGTGAAACAACAAGGATGACTCGTCGCAATGCGCGCGAAGCCCAAGTCAGCTGTGGCGGACCATTTCCCGCCGGTGATCGAGAATGAGGCCGCGTTGGGGCGGTTCATTCTGGTGTGTGAGCATGCGTCCAACGTGATCCCGCCACGATGGGGGGATATGGGGCTGACCGCCGAACAGCGCGCGGCACATATCGCCTGGGATCCGGGGGCTTTGGGCGTGGCGCGCGGTCTGGCCGATCGGCTGGACGGGGTGCTGATCCATGCGCCGGTCAGTCGGCTGGTTTATGACTGCAACCGCGCGCCGGATATGCCGGGCGCAATGCCGCTGCGGTCCGAAGTGCATGACATTCCGGGCAATGCGGCGATCTCGTCCGACGAGCGGCTGGCGCGGACGCGGGCGATTTACCTGCCGTTCCATGACGCTTTGCACGGGTTGATTGCGCGGCGGATTGCGGCGGGGTTGCGTCCGGTGATCATCACAATGCATTCCTTTACGCCTGTGTATTTCGGCAAGCAGCGCCGGGTTGAATTCGGCATCATTCACGACGCTGATCCGGCGTTGGCGGTGGCGATCCATTCGGCAGCGATCAGATCCACGCGGCTGCATGCAGAGCTGAACTCGCCCTATTCCGCCGCCGATGATGTGACGCACACGCTGCGGCTGCACGCGACGCCTTATGGGTTGCCCAATGCCATGCTGGAAATCCGCAATGATCTGATTGCCACCCCAGCGGCGGAAATCGCGATGGCGGATCAGTTGGCACCGGTTTTGAACATGGGGCTGGTCGAGATTCAGCGGCAGGCCAAGGCCAGCTGACGCGCCGGCAGGATTGGTCACTGGGGCGGCTGCCCCGCAAAATCGGCACGGCCCCGCCAAAAGGGGCACAACAGTGGAGAACCCGGATATGCCCGGCAATATGACACTTGATGAGCTGAAGGCCGCCGTAAAGGCTGGCGAGATTGACACCGTTCTGGTGGCTGGCATCGACATGCAGGGCCGCCTGATGGGCAAGCGCTTTCACGCGCAATTTTTCGTGGATGGCGGCTGGGAAGAGACCCATTGCTGCAACTATCTGTTGGCCGTCGACATGGAGATGACCACGGTTCAGGGCTATAAATCGTCAAACTGGCAGACAGGCTATGGCGATTACATCCTGAAAACAGACATGAGCACGCTGCGCCGCGTGCCGTGGCTGGAAGGCACCGCGATGGTGTTGGGCGACACGCTGGACCACCATCATCAACCCGTGCCGCATGCGCCGCGCAACATCCTGAAGCGTCAGGTCGAACGCGCCCGCGCCATGGGGTTCGAGCCGATGATGGCGACCGAACTGGAATTCTACCTGTTCGAAAACAGCTATGAGCAGCTGCGC
>CAZCFC010000441.1:0-2183 GCA_964497815.1 uncultured Cypionkella sp. | reverse complement strand
TCACCTTGGAAGATATGTCCGTATCGCCCAGCGATTCCAGCCGCCGCACGATACCGGAAATCATCTGGTCAATCCGTTCAGGATCAATCGGACGTTTCTGCATGGCGATGCGGATCGAGCGTTCCAGCTTGGTCCGATCAAAGTCTTCGCGCTTGCCCGAAGATTTCACCACAACCAGATCCCGCAGTTGCACACGTTCATACGTGGTGAACCGCCCCCCACAGGCCGGGCAAAACCGACGACGGCGGATCGAAACGTGATCCTCCGCAGGGCGGCTGTCTTTCACTTGGGTATCAATGTTACCGCAGAATGGGCAGCGCATAGGCTCCCTCCTTGCTTGTTTTTTGTTCCTGCCTCGCCTCGGGTTGCTGCCCGGCGTATCCACCGAAGTTAGCGTGTTGGACTATGGTTCGGCCAGTGCCATTTTGCGGACACTGCATATAGACAGGCTACTGTGGCGGGCAGGACTCAGGGGTCACCGCAGGAACCGGGTGCGCAGGGCAGCGTCAGGCACCATGCAGGCGTCATAGCGCCCAAAGATGCGATAGCGGTTGCGCGCGATGGGCTTGTAAAGCGCATCCTTGATCACCCGGGGCAGCAAGCGGCAAAGCGCCAGCGCCCGCCACGGAAAGCCCAGTTGCGCCATTGCCGCGGCAAAGGCATCAAGCCTTTGATAAATAACGCCATCTACCACAACAAGATTGGTTTCGAAGTCGTCTGCAGGCAGGCCAAGGGCACCATATAGCCCCTGCCCCAACGGACTTTGCGCTGTGGCATAGGCAAAGGTTTCGCGAACATCGTGGCGCAGCATGAAACGGAAGAACGCCGAACAGAACACGCATTCGCCATCGAACACGATCAGATTGCGCCCGGTCAGGCGATTGGACAGATCGGAAGGCAGGCTTTCTACGCGGGTCATGGCCGCAGTGTGCAGGGCAAGCGGTGGCAGGGCAAGGGTGCGATTGCCGCAGTCGGGGGCTAACGCCCGGTCAGCCAATTGCCAAAGGTCGCGAATTTTGAGGGCGGGATACCACGTGTCGCCTCGCGCCTGTCGGCAATCCGCAGCAACTTGTACATCAGATGCACGCCCAGCCAGCGGAAAGGCTCTGGCTCCCACTGGCGCACCCGGCGGTTTACCCATGGAAAGCGGGTCGGGACGGTGTCGCGGCCCAAGGCAAGATCGGCCAAGGTGCGGCCCGCAAGATTGGCGGTGGACACGCCCGTTCCGACATAGCCCCCCGCCCAGCCAAGACCGGTGGCGCGGTCAAGCCCGACGGTGGCGCACCAGTCGCGTGGCACCGCGATAACGCCGCACCAGGCATGGTCGATGGGGTATTTGGCTGCCTCGGGGAAATGGCGGTGCAGAATTTCGGTGAGGCGGCGGATGGTTTCGGCATCCGGTTCGCCGTTCTTGTCCATCTTGCTGCCGAATTTGTACGGCACTCCGCGCGCGCCGACGGTGATGCGCCCCTCGCGGGTGCGCTGGCAATAACAATAGGCGTTATTCATATCGCCGATCAACTCGTGCCCGTCCCAACCGATCCTGGCCCAAACCTCGGGCGGCAGCGGCACCGTGGCGATTTGCGCAGAGTTCAGCGGCAACCATTCGCGTTTGTGCCCCCGCAGGCTGGCGGTGAAGCCTTCGGTACAACGCAGGATGATCGGGGCCGCAACATTGGCTTTGCGGGTTTCGATCCGGCCCTTGCCATAGGACAGCACTTCGGTGCCCTCGACGATGCGCACGCCCATGCGCTCGACCGCATCTGCCAGACCCCGCACCAGTTTGGCAGGCTGAATGCGGGTCATCCCCGTCACCACCATCGCCCCCAGAACCCCCGGCACGGCGATGCGCTGCCGGACCTCATCCAGGGTCAACTCGCGGACACGGTGGGCGTTGCCCCATTGGTGATGCGCAACGATGTCGTCGCGCATCCGCACAAGTTGGGCAGGATTGGTGGCCAACATCAACTCTTCCGAGGGGAGGATGTCGGCGTCGATGCCTTGCTCGGCGCAGACGCGGGTGATTTCCGGGACAGTGGCCTCCAACGCGCGCACCATATCCAGGACTGCGCGGCGACTGGTGGCCTTTGCATAGGCGGCGTGGTTCCAGGCAAAGGTGCCCATGCACCAGCCGCCATTGCGGCCAGACGCACCAAAACCTGCGAATTCTTTCTCAATCACCA
>CAZCFC010000440.1:0-2200 GCA_964497815.1 uncultured Cypionkella sp. | reverse complement strand
AAGGCCGATCCCACCACCCATGTGAAAGACTATCACCGCGTGATCGAGGTGGCGCAGGGCGCGCCGGTTCTGGTGCGCGGCGGCGGTCGTGTGAGCGACGCCGAGATCCTGACCCGCACCGCCGATCTGATGACCCAGGGCGCGCGCGGCATCGTCTATGGCCGCAACGTGATCCAGCATCCCAACCCCGGCGGCATGACCCGCGCGCTGATGGCGGTGGTCCATGACCGCGCCACCCCCGAAGCCGCGCTGAAACACCTGATCTGAGGGCGCGATGAAGGACATCCGCTTCGGCATCATCGGATGCGGCCTGATGGGCCGCGAATTCGCCAGCGCCGCCGCGCGCTGGCTGCACCTGACCGGCATGCGCGCAAGGCCCCGGATCGTCGCGGTCTGCGACACGAACCAAGGCCTGATGGACTGGTTCACCGGCAACCTTGGCCCGATGCAGACCAGCACCGATTACCGCGACCTGCTGGCCAACCCGGAGATTGACGCAATCTATTGCGCCGTCCCGCATGTGCTGCATGCCGAGCTTTACCCGGCCATTCTTGCCGCCGGAAAGCACCTGCTGGGCGAAAAGCCCTTTGGCATGGATGCCGCCCTGAACGCCACCATCATGGAAGCCATCGCCGCCCGCCCCGATCTGCTGGTGCGCTGCTCGTCGGAAATGCCTTTTTACCCCGGCGCGCAGAAGGTCATCGACTTTGCCCGCTCTGGCGCGCTGGGGCCGATTCTGGAGGTGGAGGCCAGCTTTCTGCATTCCTCTGACATCAATCCGCAAAAGCCGCTCAACTGGAAGCGCATGGCGAAGGTGAATGGCGACTATGGCTGCATGGGCGATCTGGGCATGCATGTGCTGCATGTGCCGCTGCGCTTAGGCTGGAAGCCGTCCCGCGTCAGCGCCAGCCTGGTTAAACGCGTCCACACCCGCCCCGATGGCAAGGGCGGCACCCTGCCCTGCGACACCTGGGACAATGCCACGATCACCGCGAACGTACCCCACCCCCTTGGCGATTTTCCCATGGTGCTGAAAACCTGGCGCATCGCGCCGGGCGAGGCGAACACCTGGAGCCTGCGCATCCTTGGCATGACGGGCAGCGCCAGCTTTTCCACCAAATCGCCCCGGCAATGGCAGTTCATGTCCTATACCCCCGGCGGCAGCCAGACCTGGCAGACCGAAGACCTGGGCTATACCCCGCTGTTCCCCGGCATCACGGGGGGCATTTTCGAATTCGGCTTCACCGACGCGATCCAGCAGATGTGGGCCGCCTTCGTGGATGAACTGGCCGGCGGCGATGCCCAGGGCTTCCCCTGCGCCACCCCGCAGGAGGCATCGGATCATCACGCCATCCTTTCCGCTGCGTTGACGGCGGGCACGGAAAACCGGATCGTGGATGTCAGCTACCGGGGAACGCCATGAAACGCTCGCAGATCAACGCCGCCCTGCACCAGGCCCGCGCGCTCTGCGCCGAGTATCGCTTTGCCCTGCCCGGCTGGGCCGACTGGACGCTGGCCGACCACCGCGCCCACCCCGACCAGTCGCGCTTTCTGACCGACCGGCAGATCGGCTGGGACGTGACCGATTTCGGCTCGGGCGATTTCACGCGGCGCGGCCTGGCGCTGCTGTGCATCCGCAACGGCATTCAGGGCGACCCCGCGGAACGCCCCTATGCCGAAAAGCTGCTGATCGTCGGCGAGGAACAGGAAACCCCCTTCCACTGCCACAAGGTCAAGCTGGAAGACATCATTGTGCGTGGCGGCGGCACGCTGATGGTGGAGTTCACCCGCGACGGCTCGCTCCCCCTCGGCCCCTGGGACCCGCGCATCGATGGGCGGGCGGTGGACCCGTTTGGCGGGCCGATTGCGGTTACACCGGGCGCGTCCATCACCATCCCGCGCGGGTTGCAGCACCGCTTCTGGGGCAAGGCGGGCGGCGGCATCGTCTTTGCCGCCGAAGTCAGCCAGTGCAACGATGACCGCAACGACAATTTCTTCCTGGAACCGCTGGGGCGGTTTTCGACGGTGGAAGAGGATGGGCCTGCCCTGCTGCCGCTGTGGAACGAGGTGACGCTGTGACGGGACGCGCCCCGGAATGACCGCACGACAGGGCATCGCCTGCGCCGGGAACTGGATTGTGGACATCGTCCACAGCATCGACGGCTGGCCGCGCAAAAGCGATCTTGTGCATATCCGGGCC
>CAZCFC010000439.1:0-2209 GCA_964497815.1 uncultured Cypionkella sp. | reverse complement strand
GCCTGCGCGGCACGCGGCCCCGGTCCCCAGGACAGGCTGCCCGCCAGATCGCGGCCTTCGGGTTCGCCCGGTCGGCAGGCGCGCACCAGATCCAGGATGGCCTCCACCACCTGATCGCCCACCGGCATGCGGCGGATCACGGCTTGGGCGGCCAGCACCTCATCGGCGGTGAAGACCTGATGTGACGCGGCGCTTTGCGCGCCCGTCGTGGCAATCAGAATGTCCCGTTCGACGGCACGGGTGGGGTATTCCACATCGACCTGCACCAGAAAGCGGTCCAGCTGCGCCTCGGGCAGGGGATAGGTGCCCTCTTGTTCAATCGGGTTCTGTGTCGCCAGCACATGGAAAGGGCGGCCAAGGGGGCGGTGCTGACCGGCAATCGACACTTCCCGTTCCTGCATCGCCTGCAACAGCGCGGATTGGGTGCGCGGGCTGGCACGGTTGATTTCATCTGCCATCAGCAACTGGCAAAACACCGGACCCTCCAGAAACCGGAACGCCCGCGATCCGTCGGCGGCGGTTTCCAGCACTTCAGAGCCCAGAATATCGGCGGGCATCAGATCGGGGGTGAACTGAATGCGGTTGCCCTTCAGGCCCATCACCGTGGACAGCGTGTCCACCAGCATGGTCTTGCCAAGCCCCGGCAAGCCCACCAACAGCGCATGGCCCCCGCACAACATCGCGGCCAGAACCTGATCCACCACCTTGTCCTGTCCGATGAAGCGTTGGTTGATCGACGCCTTCGCCTGACCAAGACGCGCGCCAAGCTGTTCGATCTCGGCGACAAGTTGGGTAGGATCAGCCATGACATTCCTCGCAAAGCGTTTATATGGGAACATATGAGCCAGTTCTGGCGTCAGGTACAAATGGCAAAAAGCATGGCTGGACAAATCATCGTGAAACCGGGGGCTGCGGACCTGCTGGCCTCGGTCGGTGCGGTCGCGAAGAAAGGCCCTCCGCCGGTACATCTGTGGAACCCGCCGTTTTGCGGCGACATCGACATGCGCATCGCCCGCGATGGGACATGGTTTCACGATGGCACCCCGATCGGCCGGGCGCCGCTGGTCAAGCTGTTTGCATCGATTCTGAAGATCGAGGACGGCAAGTACTATCTTGTGACGCCGGTGGAAAAAGTCGGCATCGTGGTGGATGACGCGCCGCTGTTGGCGATTGATTTTGAGGCAGAAGGCAGCGGGACTGATCAGGTCTTGCGGTTTTTCACCAAGACCGAAGATGAAGTGGTGGCCGGGGCAGACAATGCGATCCGGGTTGACCGCAACGCCACAACGGGCGAACCTGCCCCCTACGTTCATGTCCGGGCGGGGCTGTGGGCGCTGATTGACCGCAAGTCGTTTTACCGGCTGACCGAATTGGGAACCCACGCGATGCATGATGGTGTAAGTTGGTTCGGTGTTTGGTCATCCGGTCGGTTCTTTCCGATGATCCCTTCGGCAGACCTGCACTGATGCCCAGATTTGCCGCCAACCTGACGATGCTGTTCACCGAGGTTTCCAGCCTTGATCGCCCGGGCCTTGCCGCGCAGGCCGGGTTCGACGGGGCCGAGATCCTGTTTCCCTATGACCACGCCGCCAAGGATTGGGAAGCCGCGCTGGCGGGATTGCCGCTGGCGCTGATCAACACGCCTCCGGGCGATTGGGCGGCGGGGGATCGTGGCTTTGCGGCGGTGCCGGGTGAAGAGGTGCGGTTCCGCGAGGGGTTCTTGCGCGCCGCCGATCTGGCCGCCCGTCTGGGGGCCGCCAGGTTGCATGTGATGGCCGGGGTCGCCAAAGGGCCGCAGGCCGAGCAGACCTACACGGACAATCTGGCCTGGGCCGCAGCGCAGGCACCGGATCAGAAGATCAGTCTTGAACCTTTGAACGCCGACGACATGCCGGGATATTTCCTGAACGACTATGATCAGGCGGGCCGACTTCTGGATGATCTGGGTTTGGCTAATCTGGGGATACAATACGATGTCTGGCACGCCGCCCGCATTCATGGCGATGCGGCCATGGTCTGGGCGCGACACAAGCATAGGGTCAACCACATCCAGATTGCCGGCTTTCCGACCCGCAATGAACCGGGCGGCGGTGGGTTTGATCTGACCGGCCTGTGCGGTGAACTGGACGACAGCGGCTATGACGGCTGGGTTGCCGCAGAGTACCGCCCGTCGCGGGCAACCGTGCATGGCCTGGCCTGGCTGGGTGCA
>CAZCFC010000438.1:0-2223 GCA_964497815.1 uncultured Cypionkella sp. | reverse complement strand
CGGTTCAGGGTGTTCTGCAACGCTACAAATCGCTGCAAGACATCATCGCCATCCTTGGCATGGACGAATTGTCGGAAGAAGACAAACTGACGGTGGCGCGCGCCCGGAAGATCCAACGCTTCCTGTCGCAGCCGTTTGACGTGGCAAAGGTCTTCACCGGCTCGGACGGTGTGCAGGTTCCTCTGGACGTCACCATTGCCTCGTTCAAGGCTGTTGTGGCGGGTGAATACGATCACCTTCCGGAAGGCGCCTTCTACATGGTTGGCGGCATCGAAGACGTTAAGGCAAAAGCTGCCAAGCTTGCTGCGGCAGCGGCCTAAGGGGGCATCATGGCTGGAACGCTGCAATTTGATCTGGTATCGCCCGAGCGTCGCTTGGCGTCCGTCGCGGCGTCCGAGGTGAATATCCCCGGCGCCGATGGCGACCTGACGGCGATGGAGGGGCATGCCCCCACCATCACCACCCTGCGCCCTGGTGTCCTGCGTGCGCATGCCGCAGATGGGGTGAAGTCCTATGTGGTGACGGGCGGTTTTGCGGAAATCACCGCAACCGGCGTATCGGTTCTGGCCGAGCGTGCGATTCCGTTGGAAGAAGTCACTCCGGCTTTGATGGATGCGATGATTGCCGACGCTTGCGAAGCGGCCGCTGTCAGTTCCGACAAAGACGCCGCTGACAAGATCGTGGCTGATCTGATGGCCATGCGGGCTGCTGCGGGTCACTGATCCCTGACATGACAGAGAAAGGCCCCGGTTTTCCGGGGCCTTTTTCGTTTGCTGTCCTTTTATTGCCCAGATTTGGCGTTACGCTACAGTTCTCAAAGACAGGTCCCCATGAAGCGTATTTCCTCATCCTCGGTTGGTGTGCAGCAAGGCAGTCGTGTCTTGTTTTCCGATTTTGCCGATGGTGGGGTCATGTGGACCGGGCAGGGCGACCGCGAAAGCCGCCATGTGATCAAGTTCAAAGAGGCGTTTACCGAAACGCCGTCCGTGATGGCGTCGATCAGCATGTGGGACACCGACCACAAGCACAACGCCCGTGCCGACATTTCGGCCGAGAACATCACCGAGACAGGGTTTCATCTGGTGTTCCGCACCTGGGGGGATACCCGCGTGGCGCGCGTCCGTGCCGACTGGATGGCGATTGGCGCAGTCAAAAGCGATGACGACTGGGATCTGTACTAGACCGGATCTTGCGGCGCCTATGTCAAAGCGTTCATCAAATCCAAGTCACAGGTCATTGATATGAAATGACCAATCGGTCTTTGGTCTGTGCAGGGCGGGGATTACCCCGCCCGCAGATACCCCTCAGGGCCGCTGATACATGCCTTCATAAATCGGCACCAAAGTGTCCGTCTCAAACAAGGACGACACTGACGTCCCGTTCCAGATGTTCAGGATCGCCTGCGCAAACATCGGCGCGGTGGGAACGATGCGGATGTTCGGGCAAGCCTTGACCGCATTGGTCGGTTCGATCGAATCTGTGATCACAAGCGATTTCATCACCGATTTCGTAACCCGCTCAACCGCCGGGCCCGACAACACGCCGTGGGTGATGTAGGAGTGAACCTCGGTGGCACCATTCTCCATCAGCACCTCGGCCGCCTTGCACAGCGTGCCTGCGGTGTCACAGATGTCATCGACGATGATGCACTTCTTGCCGGCGACGTTTCCGATCACCGTCATTTCGGCAATCTCTCCGGCTTTTTCGCGGCGCTTGTCGACGATGGCCAGCGGGGCATTGATCCGCTTGGCCAATTCCCGCGCCCGCGCCACACCGCCAACATCGGGCGAAACAACCATGATGTCGTCCATCTGGCCCTTGAAGTTGTGCTCGATATCCAGCGCGAACACCGGGCTGGCATAAAGGTTGTCCACAGGAATATCGAAAAAGCCCTGAATCTGCGCTGCGTGTAGGTCCAGCGTCAACACCCGGTCAACCCCGGCTTCAGCGATCATGTTCGCAACCAACTTGGCGGTGATCGGTGTACGGGCCTTGGCGCGGCGATCCTGCCGGGCGTAGCCAAAGTAGGGGATCACGGCGGTGATGCGATCCGCCGACGACCGCCGCAGCGCGTCGCACATGATCAGCAACTCCATCAGGTTGTCGTTGGCAGGGTTCGAGGTGGGCTGGATGATATACATATCCTCGCCCCGCACGTTTTCGAACACTTCAACGAAGATCTCCTGATCGTTGAACCGCTCGATGCGGGCATCGACAAGGTTC
>CAZCFC010000437.1:0-2224 GCA_964497815.1 uncultured Cypionkella sp. | reverse complement strand
ATTGATATTCAGGAATTCATGATCATGCCGGTGGGGGCTGAGAACATTCGCGAAGCCATCCGGATGGGGTCGGAAGTGTTCCACACCCTGAAGAAAGAGCTGCAAAACGCCGGCCACAACACCGGCATCGGTGACGAAGGCGGCTTTGCGCCGAACCTGAGCTCTGCCCGCGATGCGCTTGATTTCATTCTGAAATCCATCGAAAAAGCTGGCTACAAACCGGGCGAGGATATCTATCTGGCGCTGGATTGCGCGGCCACTGAATATTTCAAGGGTGGGCGCTATGAGATGAAGGGTGAGGGCAAGTCCTTGTCCATTGAGGAGAACGTCGATTTTCTGGCCGGATTGGCCAAGGATTACCCGATCATTTCGATCGAAGACGGCTGTTCCGAAGATGACTGGGCGGGCTGGAAGCTGTTGACGGACAAGCTGGGTGACAAGATTCAGCTGGTTGGTGACGATCTGTTTGTGACCAACCCGCGCCGTCTGGCCGAAGGCATCAAGGCCGGTTGTGCCAACTCGATGCTGGTAAAAGTCAATCAAATCGGCACCTTGACGGAAACGTTGCAGGCCGTGGAAATGGCGCACCGCGCGCGTTACACCAATGTGATGTCGCACCGTTCGGGCGAGACCGAAGATTACACCATTGCCGATCTGGCGGTGGCGACGAACTGCGGACAGATCAAGACCGGGTCGCTGTCGCGGTCGGACCGTCTGGCCAAATACAACCAGTTGATCCGCATTGAAGAGATGCTGGGCGAAACGGCGGAATACGCGGGCCGTTCGATCCTGCGCGGATAAATCCATCGGTTAACCACACATTCAACCCATGCAAGGCGTCTGCTTTGCGTGGGTTTTTCGTATGGCAAACCTATGGCTTGTGTACATACCTCTGCGCCGATGGATCTGGTTAAGATGATGGGGCCAGCAGCCGTGCTGGCCGGAACGCGGACAGCAGTGGATGCGGCCCCTGCCCCGTGATTTCGCCCGCCAACACCTCGGCCACCACGGCGGCCAAGGTCACGCCCGAATGCATCACGGCAAGGCTGAGCCCCGGCATCGCAGCACCCACCACCGGCAGTCCATCGGCGGGGACAGGGCGGTGGCCGATGATGGCCTTGTCCAGCGTGATGCCGGGATGGTCAAACAGCGCACGCAACCGTTGCAGGGTCGCCTGCACATCCGCCGCCGGATCGGGAATGGTTTCGGCACTGTCGGCCTGATGGTTGGCGGTGGCCGGGGCCAGCAAGCGGCCCGCGCTGTCCTGCCGGATTTCCTGATCCGGGGTGACAAGAATGTGGCGCAACCGGAACGGCACCGGTTGGCTGTGGATCAACTGGCCCGGACGGCTGAGCATCGGCAGGTCAAGGCCAAGCGGGGCCAGCAGGCCGGGCGTTGCGGTTCCTGTCGCCAGAATGGTGTGATCGGCCAGAAACGGGCCGATCGCCGTGCGCGCGCCGCTGATCTGACCGCCGTTTCCGATCAGGCTTTTGGCGGCAAGCCCGGACAGCACCCGCGCGCCTGATGCGGCCAGCAAGGCCCGCGTCAGATCGGCTGCGTCAACAGCGCCTTCGCTGGGCAACAGCAGCGCGCGATTGGGGCGCTGCGCAAGGCTTGGCTCAAAGGCTGCAATTTCGGCGGCGGTCAGGGGTTGGTTCGGATAGTCCAAAGCCGTCAGATCGGACTGCATGCGGTCAAAGCCTGCGTCATCCTCAAACCACAGCGCGCCTGGCCAGGCGTAAGGCGCGTCGGGCAGCAGGGCTTGCAGGCGGTGATGCGCCGCGATCCCCGCCACCCGCAACCGATGGTGGGCGGGATTGGCGTAGAAGCTGGCGTTGATCCAGCCAAAGCTGCGGCCCGAAGCGGCGTTTGCGGGTTGGCCAGCCTCCAGCACCGTGACCGTCGCGCCCATGCGGCGCAATTGAAAGGCAAGACTGGCACCGATGATCCCGGCCCCGATGATCAGCACGCTTTGCGGCATGGAATCCCCCAACGCTTTGCGGCATGCTGGCACGGGACAAAGGGGCACGCCATGACCGAAAGCCAGAAGATCATCGCAAAGCTGGGATTGCAGCCGCATCCCGAAGGCGGGTGGTATCGCCAGACATGGGCCGGACCGATGGCCGAGGGGCGGGCGAGCGGAACCGCGATCCTGTTCCTGTTGCAGGCGGGAGAGCGCAGCCATTGGCACCGGGTTGATGCCGATGAAATCTGGCTGTGGCAT
>CAZCFC010000436.1:0-2225 GCA_964497815.1 uncultured Cypionkella sp. | reverse complement strand
CAGATCAACCCGCGCGCCAAGGTGACGGTAAAACTGGTTTCGGCCAGTGGTGTCGGCACGATTGCGGCAGGCGTGGCCAAGGCCAAGGCCGACATCATCCTGATCTCGGGTCACAATGGCGGCACGGGTGCCTCTCCGGGCACGTCGATCAAATACGCGGGCTTGCCGTGGGAAATGGGTCTGACCGAGGCGCATCAGGTTCTGTCAATGAACAACCTGCGCGAACGTGTGACGCTGCGCACCGATGGCGGCCTGCGCACGGGCCGCGATGTGGTGATGGCAGCGATGCTGGGGGCCGAGGAATACGGCATCGGCACCGCGGCGTTGATCGCCATGGGCTGCATCATGGTGCGTCAGTGCCAAAGCAACACCTGCCCGGTCGGGGTTTGCACCCAGGACGCCGCGCTGCGGGGCAAGTTCACCGGAACGGCGGACAAGGTGGTCAACCTGATCACTTTCTACGCCCAAGAGGTGCGCGAGATTCTGGCCAGCATTGGCGCCCGTTCGATGGATGAAATCATCGGTCGCGCCGATTTGCTGAGCCAGGTGTCGCGCGGATCGGCACATCTTGACGATCTTGACCTGAACCCGCTGCTGATCACGGTCGATGCGGTCAACAAGATCACCTATGATCGGTCCAAACCGCGCAACCACGTCCCCGATACGCTGGACGCCGATATCGTCAAGGACGGCGCGCGGTTCTTCGAGGACGGCGAAAAGATGCAGCTTTCCTATGCTGTGCGCAACACTTTGCGCACCATCGGGACGCGCGCATCTTCTCATATCGTCAAGAAGTTCGGCATGCGCAACAGCCTGCAACCCGATCATCTGACGGTGAAACTGTCGGGCTCTTGCGGCCAGTCTCTTGGTGCGTTTGCTGTCAACGGCCTGAAGCTTGAGGTGATGGGCGATGCCAACGACTATGTCGGCAAGGGCCTGTCGGGCGGTACCATCGTGGTGCGTCCGCAGATGTCGTCGCCGCTGAAGGCCGAGGACAACACCATCATCGGCAACACCGTGCTTTACGGGGCGACGGCGGGCTATCTGTTCGCATCGGGTCGTGCGGGGGAACGTTTTGCCGTGCGCAACTCGGGTGCAAGCGTGGTGGTCGAAGGCTGCGGATCGAACGGCTGCGAGTATATGACCGGCGGTGTGGCGGTGGTTCTGGGTCGGATCGGGGCAAACTTTGGCGCCGGGATGACCGGAGGCATGGCCTATGTCTACGACCCCAAGGGTGTGGCCGAGGATTTCATGAACCCCGAAAACATCCTGACCTGCGCTGTCAGTCACCCGCATTGGGAGTCGCAACTGCGCGGATTGATCGAACGTCATGTCGCAGAAACCGGGTCGCGCCATGCCGAGCGTATCTTGGCGAACTGGTCAGCCGAACGCGCGAACTTCCTGCAAGTTTGCCCGAAAGAGATGCTGCCCCACCTGGCGCATCCCTTGTCGGACGAGGTGCAGAAAGTGCCGGCAGAATGAACCAGATGGCCCCCGAAAGGGGGCCATTTCATCATTCCCTCTGCCAGAAGAGCCCAGACTTGCCTGTGGCGAACACACCACTTTCCTGAACGCGCAGGGGCAACTCTGTCGTCTGTGCAATCCGACCTTCACGCTGTCAGTTCCACAACCCCGACGACTGGATTGCGGCCATAAACCTTCTGGCACTTTGGGCAGGTTGTGTAGAAGAACCAGACCGGTCCGGATTTGTGGCCGCCAGCCATGGCGGATTGCTCCATTTCCTCGATCCATTCGGGCGCCATGGAATAGGGGCCTTCAAATACCTTGGTCAGAAAGTGTCCTGAAAGAGTGACCATGTCTTCACCCGGAACCGGCCGGTCGCAGGCGAACAGATGTTCAGCCTGAAATGCTGACAGGTCGCGTGACAAGACAAAAGTCTGTTCTGGCCGCACAGCGTCGGCCTTGTCCATGGCTTCAAGAACCCTTGTGAAAACCCGACCCATGTTCAGAGGAACATGCATGAGATACCGTCTGCCTGATCAAGTGGTTTCTCGCGTCGCAGGCGCGATCGGCTTCGATTTCTGGTGTCTACGCCGCTCGCGCCTGCTCGGCGATGGCGACGAAGGGTTTGCGGTTCTTGGCGACGCTGTAGACGGCGTGCAGGAGCTTGCGGAGGGCGGCGATGAGGGCGAGCTTGGCTGGCTTTCCGGCGGCGCGGAGGCGTTCGTAGAAGGCGCGGAGCCAGGGGTTGCGTCGGACGGCGC
>CAZCFC010000435.1:0-2231 GCA_964497815.1 uncultured Cypionkella sp. | reverse complement strand
GCAATCTGGCCCACGACGTTCGACACGATGTGCATGACGTGGCTGTAACGCTCAATTATGAATTGTTCGGTTGGACGGACCGTGCCGATCTTTGCGACGCGGCCGACGTCGTTGCGGCCAAGGTCCAGCAGCATCAGATGTTCGGCCAGCTCTTTCTTGTCGGCCAGCAGGTCCAGTTCCAGCGCGCGGTCTTCCTCTGGCGTGGTGCCGCGTTTGCGGGTGCCGGCGATCGGGCGCACGGTGACTTCGCCGTCGCGCAGGCGGACCAGGATTTCCGGGCTGGCCCCGATCACCTGAAAGCCGCCGAAGTTGAAGAAGAACATGAAAGGCGACGGGTTGGTGCGGCGCAAGGACCGATAAAGCGCGAAGGGCGGCAGTTCGAACCGCTGTGCCCAGCGTTGGCTTGGCACCACCTGAAAGATGTCACCGGCGCGGATGTAATCCTTGGCCTTTTCCACGGCGGCCTTGTAGCCGTCATGGGTGAAGTTCGAAACAGGTTCGCCCACCGCGGCACTTTCGCCCAGATCGCGGCCAGTGGCCGGGGCGCGATCCAGGTCGCGCAGGGCGTCCATCACCCGTTCTGCGGCTTGGGCATAGGCGGCGCGCGCGGACAGGCCCGATGCCGCCCATGCCGGGGCCACCACGGTGACGTCCCCCTTCACCCCGTCCAGAACCGCCACCACCGAAGGCCGCATCAGCACGGCATCGGGCAGACCCAGCGGGTCGGGGTTCACATTGGGCAGATGTTCCACCAACCGGATCATATCATAGCCCAGATAGCCGAACAGACCGCTGGCAATGGCGGGCAGGCCTTCGGGCAGATCGACGCGGCTTTCGGCAATCAGGGCGCGCATGGTATCAAGGGGATGCCCGTCCAGCGCCACAAATGCCTGCGGATCAAACCGCGCCTGCCGGTTGATGCGGCTTTGGCTGCCGTGGCATTGCCAGATCAGATCGGGCTTCATGCCGACCACGGAATAGCGCCCGCGCACCTCGCCGCCCGTGACCGATTCCAGCATGAACGTGTCGGTGCGGGCCTCGGCCAGTTTCAGCATCAGCGACACCGGAGTGTCCAGATCGGCGGCCAACCGGGCGTAGACCAGTTGGTTTTCACCCTTGGCCCAGCCCTGTTCAAAGGCCTCGAAAGACGGCAGCAGGTTCATCGCAAGGTCCGCCCGTCAGTTGCCATATTGCGCGTGGACTGCGTTGATCGCAGCCTGATCCAGCGCAATGCCCGCCTGTGCGGTCAGGGCGTTGGTGTAAAGCGTAAAGGCATCGGACGCGATGGCCTGACCCGCCTGCACCTTGATGGCATCGCGCAGGGCGGTCGTGTCTTCGCTGTCGGTCGCGGCAGGGGTGATGCTGTCAAGCTGCACGATGGCGGTGTAGCCGGCAGATTCGATCACGCGCACCTCACCTGTGGCCATTTCGAACACGGTTGGCATCAGGGTTTCCGGCGCGCCTTCGACAAAGCCCTGACGGTCGATGGCGGCGGTGCGATCAACGATGCCAAAGGCACCCAGGGACGCGCCGCCCTCGATGGCGGATTTCACGGTAATGGCATGCGCGCCCAAGGCCTTGGCCACGGCATCAGCCCGCCACGCCGCGGTGATCTTGTCCTTTACATCGGCAAAGGGCAGCGGGGTGGGCGGCACCACCTCGTCAAGGCGCATCGACACCAGACCGCCGTCGTCCAGCATGATGACTTCGGCAAAATCACCGACCGCCAGCTTTGCAGCCGCATCGCGGAAGGCGGGATAGCCTGCGATGGGGGCGTTGTCTTCGGCACCCACGACGTAATCGGTGGTGGCAACGGTCAGGCCCTGTTCCTTGGCCAGGTCTTCCAGTGTGGCCCCGCCTGCCAGCAGATCGTCAATCGCCTCGACCTTGTCCGCGATGGCGCGGCGGGCGCTGTCTTGCTGCATTTCGGGGGACAGGGTGGCGCGGGCCTGCTCGAAGGTGGTTTCCTGCGCCGCAAGCACGGCATTCATGCGAAACAGGGCTGGCCCCAGATCGGACGGCAGCGGTCCGACAATGCCCGGACCGGTCAGCGCAAACACGGCGTCGCCGGCCGCACCCAGATCGGATTTCGACACATCTCCCATGTCGATATCATTCAGCGTCAGTTTGCGTTCCTCAACCAGCGATTCAAACGTGGCCCCGGCGTC
The DNA here is from genome assembly GCA_964497815.1 of uncultured Cypionkella sp. GTDB lineage: Bacteria > Pseudomonadota > Alphaproteobacteria > Rhodobacterales > Rhodobacteraceae > Cypionkella. Next base: position 63 of record CAZCFC010000435.1, on the reverse strand, counting down.
AAGCTTGGCCTTGGCCGCAGCCGCCTCTTCCTCGGTGCCAAAGGCCAGTCGTTCGACAAGACG
>CAZCFC010000434.1:0-2232 GCA_964497815.1 uncultured Cypionkella sp. | reverse complement strand
CGGTTGAGCGCTTTGATACTACAAGATATTGATCATCACTTCCCCGGCAGGCCCCACCCATGTACCGCATTTCTCCCTTTGTGCGCCACTTTGCCCTTGCTTTGGTCGGGGGCGTTCTGGCCGCAACCCTATGGGTCAATCTGAACGCTGCCAGCTATTACGATTTCGTCGAATGGCGGCTGGCCGATCTGCCCTTGCCGCCATGGTTCCGCGCCACCCATGCAAGCCTGACGCCGATGTCGATCGTGTCAGATGGTCTGATGGCCTTGTTCATGTTCTTCATCGGCAAAGAGCTGTGGGAGGCCCTGATTCTGAAACGCGGCGCGCTGTCGGGGCCGCAAGCCATCGTGCCTTTGGCGGGCGTGATCGGGGCCGCGTTGGGGGCGGTGCTGGTCTGGATTGTGGTGGGGGGCCTGATTGAAACCGCAGAAGAGGCCAGCTTTGCGGCGGGCTGGACGGTCCCCGTGGGCAGCGATGTCGTTCTGGGCTACGTCGTCGGGCGCCGGGTTTTTGGCACCGGGCATCCTGCGCTGCATGTGTTGTTGCTGGTCACGATCGCCAGCGACATTCTGGGGCTGATCCTGCTGGGCGTGGCGCATCCATCGGATGGTCTGTTGCGGCTGGCATGGCTGATTCTGCCGTTGGTGGCCTCGTTTGGGGTCTGGGCGCTGTTTGGACGCGGTCTGGCATTGACCGCGTCGGAAACCGCGCGGCGGCGCGGATTGGCGATCTGGCCCTATGTCATCGCGGGCGCGCTCGGCTTTGTCGGAGTGACGGCGGCGGGCCTGCCGCCTGCGTTGGGCCTGCTGCCGGTGATCCCGGCCATCCCGCATGCCGACCGGTCGTTCGGGCTTTTTTCCGAGGCAGAAGAGTTTCTGCATGATCCGCTGAACCGCCTTGCGCATCTGCTGGTGCGCCCGCTGGCGCTGGTTCTGTTCGCCTTTGGCCTGACGCGTGGCGGCATTGATCTGATGGCCTTTGCCCCCACCACGCTGACGGTTCTGGCCGCGCTCTGGATCGGCAAACCCCTTGGCTTTCTGGTGGGGTGTGTTGTGGCGGTACGGCTGACGGGCGGGCGCTTGCCTGCGGGTGTGGGCCTGCGCCAGTTGTTGCTGATCGCGGTGTTGACCGGAATCGGGTTTACCGTGCCTGTGCTGGCGCTGGATACCGCCCTGCCCGGCGGTGGCATGGCCGAGGCCGCGCGCCTTGGGCTTGCGCTCAGCCTTCTGGCCGGGCTGGTGGCTGCGGCCTTGTCACGGGTCTTGCCGCGCTAGCAGAACCGCACAGATCACCAAGGCTTGATGAATTGTTGCTGAAATCGACATAATGATGCCCCAAAGCACGGGTAGCTGATGCCAAGCCCCCTTGCAGGACATTGCAAACGAGGCGTTAACACTCGTCTGGTAAAGACGTAACAGCCGCCCGATCCGGACGGCCAGCAGGAGGTGGGCCGCCCGGCCGTGCATGATCGCGTTCGAGAATGTCAGCAAGTCCTTCTGGACCGGAAAGTCGCGCAAGGTGATCCTTGACCGCGCCTCGTTTCGCGTCGATGTGGGCAATTCCCTTGGCATCCTTGCGCGCAACGGCAGCGGCAAGACCACCATCATCAACATGATGGCGGGCCTGGAAAAACCGGATGAGGGCAAGGTCCTGCGCACGTCGCGCATTTCCTTTCCGCTGGGCTTCATGGGCGGGGTCGTTTCCAAACACACCGCAACCGAAAACGCGCGCTACATCGCCCGGCTTTACGGCCTGGACCCCGACTACGTCGAAAGCTTTTGCCGTTGGCTGGCGGGCATCGACGAATACTTCGACATGCCGGTCGGCACCTATTCATCGGGTATGCGGTCGCGGTTCTCGTTCTCGCTGATGCTGGCGCTGGAATTCGACATCTATCTGATCGACGAGGGCATGCCGACCTCGACCGATGTCGAATTCAACCGCAAAGCCGGGCAGGTGCTGCGGCAGCGGCTGGCCAATGCCACCGTGGTCGTGGTGTCGCACCAACCCGCCACACTTGAAAAGTTCTGCCGATCGGCCGCTGTCTTGCGCCATGGGCAGTTGTACATGTTTGAAACACTGGAAGAGGCGAAGCAGCTTTATGACTATGAAGCTCACAGTTAAGCGGTTCCGCACCCGCCGTCCCGACCCCGTCGCAGCCCCTGCCCCGCGCCCGCGCGCAGTCCCGGCCCAGCCGGTGATCGGGGACGATGCGTTTTTCCACTCGACCGA
>CAZCFC010000433.1:0-2240 GCA_964497815.1 uncultured Cypionkella sp. | reverse complement strand
CGCGCACGCCGGTCAGCGACAGTTGCAGCGTGCGCGGGATCGGCGTGGCGGTCAGGGTCAGCACGTGGATTTCCGCGCGCATTTCCTTCAGCCGTTCCTTGTGGCTGACGCCGAAATGCTGTTCCTCGTCGATCACCAGCAGGCCAAGGTTCTTGAACCGCACACCCTTGGCCAGCAAAGCATGGGTGCCCACGACAATATCCACGCTGCCATCCGTCATTGCGGCGCGGGTGGCGTTGGCATCCTTTGTGGAAACAAAGCGTGACAAGGGTTTGATATTGATCGGAAATCCGCGAAAACGCTCAACAAAGCTGCGATAGTGCTGACGGGCCAGCAACGTGGTGGGGCAGATCACCGCCACCTGCATTCCCGACAGCGCCGCCACAAAGGCCGCGCGCATGGCGACTTCGGTTTTGCCAAAGCCCACGTCGCCCACGATCAGGCGGTCCATGGGACTGCCTTTTTCCAGATCGGCAACCACATCGGCAATCGCGGCCAACTGATCTTCGGTTTCTGTATAGGGGAAGCGGGCCGCGAAAGCCTCCCATATGCTGTGCGGGGCCTCAAGGATCGGGGCGTGACGCAAGGCGCGCTCGGCCGCGATCCGCATCAACTTGTCAGCAATCTCGCGGATGCGCTGCTTGAGCTTGGCCTTCTTGGCCTGCCATGCGCCGCCGCCCAGACGGTCCAGCAGACCTTCGTCATGGCCATAGCGCGACAGCAGTTCGATATTCTCGACCGGCAGATAAAGTTTCGCGTTTTCAGCGTATTCCAAGGCGACACAGGCATGCGGGGCACCCAGGGCCGTGATGGTTTCCAGCCCCAGATAGCGCCCGACGCCATGTTCGACATGCACGACAAGATCGCCCACCGACAGCGTGTCGACCTCACGCAGGAAGTTGTCGGCCTTGCGCTTGCGCCGGGGTTTGCTGACCAGACGGTCGCCCAGCACGTCCTGTTCCGAGATCACCGCCAGACCGGGTGCGGTAAACCCCGCCTCCAGCGCCCAAACCATCAGATAAAGCCCGCCACGTCCTTCAGGAACATCGCGGAAGTCTTTGATCTCAATGGCGGAATGCAGACCCTGATCGTCCAGCAGACCCTTCAGCCGTTCGCGCGCGCCATCAGACCATGACGCGATGACAACATGCCCGTCTTGCGACAGCGCTTTAATATGAGCCGACAATGCACTGAAAAGGCTTATATTTTCCTGCTGCCGCTCTGGCGCAAAGCTGCGCCCGATCCGGCCTTGGGCATCCAGCACCCCCGGCCCCGGCGATTGCGGCAGCGGCGACAACTGGACCACACGGTGATCGGCAATCGCCGCCTCCCAGGCGGCATCGTCCAGATACAAAAGGCCCGGCGGGCTGGGTTTGTAGACGGAATCAAGCCGCCCCTTGGCTGTCAACGCCTCACGCCGGGCGTCATACTGGTCGTCGATGCCCTCCCAGCGCGACAGGCGCTGCGGGGTGAACTGATCGTCCAGCATCACCGAGGCATCCGGCAGATAATCGAAAATGGTTTCCAGCCGGGCATGGAAATAGGGCAGCCAATGCTCCATCCCCTGATGCTTGCGCCCGGCAGACACTGCCTCATAAAGCGGATCGTCCGACCCGGCGGTGCCAAATTCAACACGGTAATTCTGCCGAAAGCGGGTGATGGCGGTCTCGTCCAGAATCACCTCGGACATCGGGGCGAATTCGACATATTTCAACTTTTCGGTGGTGCGCTGTGTCACCGGATCAAAGCGGCGCGCACCGTCCAGCACATCGCCAAAGAAATCAAGCCGCACCGGGCCACCATCCCCCGGCGGGAAAATATCGACGATACCGCCGCGGATGGCGAAATCGCCGGGTTCCGCCACGGTCGACACCGGCGAAAAGCCCATGCGGGCCAGAAAGCCCTTCAACTGCGCCTCATCCACCCGCTGCCCCACCTGGGCCACGAAGGACGCGGTTTGCATCACGGCCCGTGCGGGAAGGCGCTGCGTGGCGGCGTTCAGCGTGGTCAGCAGCACAAATGCCCCCGGCAAACCCGCCGACAAAGCGGCAAGCGTTGACATGCGGCGGGCCAGAATCTCGGGATTGGGGGACACGCGGTCATAGGGCAGGCAGTCCCAGGCGGGCAGTTCCAGCACCACCACGCCGGGGGCCATCACCGCAAGAGCCGCGCGCATCGCCTCCATCCGCTTGTCGTCGCGGGCGATGTGGATCACCGGGGTGCCGCGCTCCAGCTCACGC
>CAZCFC010000432.1:0-2241 GCA_964497815.1 uncultured Cypionkella sp. | reverse complement strand
GATATCGGCCAGAACCCAGCCGGTATCAAACGGAATCACCGCCCAGGCAAGGATCGCCAGAACGAACGACAAAAGCGGGGCAAGGAAAAACACGGCGCGGTCGGCCCCAGCGGGCACCACGATTTCCTTGACCACATATTTAAGCGCATCTGCCACCGATTGCAGCAGACCAAAAGGCCCGACCACGTTCGGCCCCTTGCGCATCTGCACCGCCGCCCAGATTTTCCGGTCGCCGTAGACAAGGAACAGCAGCGAGATCATCACGAACGCGACAATCATAAGGCTTTGAGCGGCGATCAAAAGCGCCATCCCCAGACCTGTTTGCAAGAATTCAGCCATGATCCCTCACGTCCCTTAACTTCTCAGCCTTTACGTTTCGGCCCTAAACCGTCGGTATACCCTGCGCACCGCAGTCGCGCACGGTCACTTCGGCGTCTATCGTTTTCAGTCCCATAGGCAGTGCCGCCGAGATGGTGTAAACCGCATCCCCGCGCCAAGTTCCACCCTGTTTATCGACATTTGTACGCACATGCCGCGCAAATCCAAAGCCCCGGATCAACGCGTACTGCGCCGCAGCGCATGCGGCGTAGGTGGCAACGTCGGAATTCGCGCGCGCTCCGGTCATCGACACGCGAAAGTTGACCAGATCGCCGTCCAGCAGAATCGTTTCGATCCCGTCGTAGGACGGCGCGAAATCCCCTTGCGCCACCTGCGCCGCATCCGCACAGCCCATCAGCACGCCAGCGGCGAGCGTCAGGGCAGCAACGGTTGAACCCAGGCGGCACATCAGGCGTTACTCGGCCGCAAGGGCAGTTTGGGCGCGGCTGGCTTCCATGGCCGCCAACTCGCCCATGACCTTTGAGGCGCGGGCGATCGGGTTGGTCAGGTAAAAGCCTTTGAAGGCATTGCGGAAATCGGCACGGCCCATGTCACGCAGGGCAATCGGCTGCGCATCGTTCGCGGCAACCTGATCCAGCCGACCCAGATGCGGCTGCGCGGCCACGATGGCGGTGCGCAGCGCGGCCAGACTGTCCCAAGGCAGCGTCGCGCCCAGTTCAGCCGACAAAGCGCGCAGGATCGCCCAGTTTTCCTTGGCTTCACCCGGTGCAAATCCGGCCCGCATCGCCAACTGCGGACGGCCCTCGGTGTTCACGAACAGCGCGTTCTCTTCGGTGTAGGCCGCCCCCGGAAAGATGATGTCCGCACGGTTTGCACCGCGGTCGCCGTGGCTACCCTGATAGATGACAAACGGACCCGCCGCGATGTCAACCTCATCGGCACCAAGGTTATAGATCACCTCGGCGCCTTCGGTCGCCGCCGCCAGACCGCCTTCGGTCACTGCACCAACGTCCATCGCGCCAACCCGCCCGGCCGCCGTGTGCAGCACCAGCAGTTTGCCACCCATCGCGGTGGCCAAAGCCATGGCATGCGCCAGAACCGCCTCGCCGTCCGCCTCATTCAACGCGCCCTGCCCGACGATCACGATCCCGCCGGTGCCCGCAGCGGACGCAACCGCCGCCGCAAGCGCCGCGCGGTCTGTTCCGGCATGGGTGTATTCATAGGACAGATCAACGGCTTGACCGATGACCTTGATCTCTGCGCCCTTGGTCCAGGCCTTGCGCACCCGCGCATTCAGAACCGGGGCTTCGACGCGCGGGTTGCTGCCGATAATCCAGATCGCCTTGGCGTCGTCAATTTCCTCGATCGTCGCGGTGCCGACATAGCCAGACCGGTTGCCAATCGGCAAGCGCGCGCCATCCGTGCGGCATTCGACATGGCCACCAAGACCCTCGATCAGCATTTTCAGGCTGTAGGCCGCCTCAACCGGGGCCAGATCACCGACCAGACCCGCAACTTTCTTACCCTTGATCGCGGCGGCGGCGGCGACAAGCGCCTCCCCCCAGCCAGCTTTGCGCAGTTTGCCATTTTCCCGAATATAGGGCGTGTCCAGACGTTGACGGCGCAGGCCATCCCAGACGAAGCGGGTCTTGTCGGAAATCCATTCTTCATTCACGCCGTCATGGTTGCTCGGAATGATCCGCATCACTTCACGGCCCTTGGTGTCAACGCGGATGTTACTGCCAAGTGCGTCCATCACGTCGATGGTTTCGGTCTTGGTCAGCTCCCACGGGCGGGCGGTAAAGGCGTAGGGCTTGGACGTCAGCGCACCGACCGGGCACAGATCAATGATGTTGCCCTGCAGGTTGCTGTCCAGCGTGGCGTTCAGATACGAGGTGATCT
>CAZCFC010000431.1:0-2242 GCA_964497815.1 uncultured Cypionkella sp. | reverse complement strand
TGCATCCATAGATGCGGCCATCGCGCAAGTCGAAGCAAAGTTCCACTAAGCTTTTGATGATCAAGAAAAGACCGGGCCCCGCGCCCGGTCTTTTTGCATTTCAGCGGGATCGTTCGTGTTCAAGCCGCTGTTTTGCCACCGCCTCGTTTCGGGCGGCTTTGATTTGATCCGCCATCGACTGTTCGACAAAATTCATATGCGCCTCGACCGCCACTCTGGCGCGGGCCGGGTCACGGGCCTGAATGGCGGCGTTGATCGCGCGGTGCTGGTCCAGCAGGTTGTCGCGGGTCATGCGATTCTTGAACATCACCTGACGGTTGTAAAATACGCCCTGCCGCAGCAGTTCGTACATGGACCGCATCATGTGCAGCATCACCACGTTGTGGCTGGCCTCGATGATTGCCATATGAAAATCGGCATCCAGCCGGGCCTCATCCGCCGGGTCGCGTTTTTGATGTGCGGCTTCCATTTTCACATAGATCGCCTCGATCACCTGCAGATCGGTATCCGACCCCCTTCGCGCCGCGCGTTCGGCGGCCAGACCCTCCATGTCGCGGCGGAACGAAACATAGTCGAACACCGCCTCTTCATGGCTGGAGAACAAACCGATCAACGCCGGCGCAAAGGCCGAGCCCAACACGTCGGCCACGAAGATCCCGGCATTGGGACGGGCGGTCAGCAAGCCGCGATGCTGCAAGTCGGCCACCGCCTCGCGCAGGCTGGGCCTGGAAACGCCAAGTCGTTCTGACAGTTCGCGCTCGGATGGCAGGCGTTCACCCGGCCGCAGAATACCGCGCAGGATCAGCAATTCGATCTGATGCACCACGGTTTGCGACAGCTTTTCGGCTTCGATTTTCTGAAAGGGCATGGGTGCGGCTCCGGCATTGGTTTGAACATATGACCAATTCCGCCGCATCTCAATGACAAAGGGCCGGGACATGATCCCGGCCCTTTGCACATAATTCCGAACCTTAGCGGGTGGGGCGGATGAAGATTTCGACGCGACGGTTTTGCGCGCGGCCTGCAGCGGACAGGTTCGATGCAATCGGTTGATCCTCGCCACGGCCAAAGGCAGCGATACGGCCGTTCTGAACGCCACTTTCGCGCAGCACGTTGGCCACTGAAACGGCGCGGCGCTGCGACAGATCCTGGTTGTAGGCGGCAGAGCCCGAGTTGTCGGTGTGGCCGACAACTTCGATCTGGCTGTTGGGATAACGGATCAGGTTGGCGGCAATCGCCTTGATGTCGCGGGCCAGATCCGGGCGTAGGTTGGCGCTATCGGTGGCGAACAGCACGTCTTGCGGCATGTTCACGACCAGATATTCACCATTGTTGGTGACCGAAATGTTCTGGTTGCCGATCGAACCGCGCAGATCGGCGGCTTGCTGATCCAAGGTCGCGCCAATTGCGCCACCAACGGCGGCACCAATCGCGCCCCCGATCACGGCCTTGGCCAGTTTGTCGTCACCCTTCTGGCTGGCCCCGGCCACGGCACCAATGATGCCCCCCATCACAGCACCATTGGTGGCGCGGGGATTGGCCTGACCCGGATAGGCGTTCGGGTCTACGCAAGCGGTCAGGCCCAACAGGGCGATGGTGGAGATTACGATCGGAGTCTTGAATTGCATGTGCTGCCTCGCATCAATGAACGGTCGGCCGTACTCGGCCTTGGTTTCCATATACATCAACGCGCTGATGGGCGGCACGGTTCCCACGGGATCGCGGCAAATTTCCGCCCATCACTTCAGACCACCGCATCATCCCGCGCGGATTCCCACGCCAGCATGGCCCGTTTGACGGGCAAGCCCCAGTGATAGCCGCCCAATCCCCCCGATTTGCGCAGGGCGCGGTGGCAGGGCACCAGAAAGCTGATCGGATTGCGGCCAACAGCCGTGCCCACCGCCCGCTGCGCCGTTGGATGCCCGACCGCCCCCGCCAGTTCGGAATAGGAGGTAACACGGCCAGAGGGGATTTGCAGCAGGGCCTCCCACACCTTGATCTGGAAGGGTGCGCCGATCAGATGCAGCCGCGCCGCGCGCCCCGCCATGGCATTCAGGGCCAACGACGCAAGCGACGCATCTTCGGCATAGCTTGCCTTCGGCCAACGCGCGGTCAGATCGGCCATCGCCCAATCGCGCCCGAATTCCTCGGTAAAGCCCATCCCGCAGATGCCGCGATCGGTTGCCATCACCAGGGCCTCTCCGAAGGGCGGCGGCACATGGACCCAGCGGATCACCAGACC
>CAZCFC010000430.1:0-2284 GCA_964497815.1 uncultured Cypionkella sp. | reverse complement strand
CCCTTGCCACCAACGAGGCCGGTGCCGCCCTTGGCATCAAGGATTTCAAGGACATCGCCGCCCATAAGGACGCTTTGGAAGGCCAGATCTATGGCATCGAGCCGGGCAATGATGGCAACCGTCTGATCAGCGACATGATTGCCAGCGGCCCCTTTGGTCTGGATGGCTTTACGGTCGTCGAATCCTCCGAGCAGGGCATGTTGGCCGAGGTGGACAGCAAGACCAGCGAAGGCAAGCCGATCATCTTCCTGGGCTGGGAACCCCACCCGATGAACGCCAATTTCAAGATGACTTATCTGACCGGCGGCGATGATTTCTTCGGCCCGAACCTTGGCGGCGCGACCGTGGCCACCAACACCCGCGCAGGCTATGTCACCGAATGCCCGAACACCGGCAAATTGTTGCAGAACCTGTCGTTCACGCTGGCCATGGAAAACGAGATCATGGGCGCGATCCTGAACGACGGCACCGATCCGCGTGAGGCTGCCAAGACATGGCTGGCCGCCAATCCCACCGCCTGGGAGGCATGGCTGGACGGCGTGACCACCAAGGACGGCGGCGACGCCAAGGCCGCCGTCACTGCGGCGCTGCAGTAAACTCACTGGCCCCGGGTGCAATCCCGGGGCCTTTTCACACAGGGCGCGGGGGCGGGATGGAGTTTCTGACAGATTGGCAGCTTCCGGTCGGCAAGGCGGCGAAAATCGCCTTTGACTGGCTGAAGCTGAACTTCAAAGCCGATTTCAAGGCCTTTGGTGATGCCACTGAAAATGCCATCGAGGCGCTGATCTCGCTGCTGCAGGGACCGCCCGCGCTGGTGGTCGTGGGGTGTTTCATGGCGCTGACATGGTTCATCCAGCGGCGCTGGCAGCCGGTGGTCATCGTGGCCTTGGGCTTCTTGTTCATCATCAATCAGGGCTATTGGGAAAAAACCACGGAAACGCTGGGCCTTGTGGCCTTTGTCTGCGTCATCTGCATGGCGATGGGCGTGCCGATTGGCGTCGCCGCAGCCCACCGTCCGCGGCTGTATCAGGCGATGCAGCCGGTTCTGGACCTGATGCAGACCCTGCCCGCCCCGGTGTACCTGATCCCCTTCGTCATCCTCTTTGGCATCGGGGTTGTGCCGGCGCTGTTCGCCTCGATCATCTTCGTGGTGCCCACCTCGATCCGCCTGACGCATCTGGGCGTGTCGTCCACCCCCACCGCCCTGCTGGAGGCCGCAACCGCCTTTGGCGCGACAAAGCAGCAGGTGCTGTGGAAGGTGGAACTGCCCTATGCCTTTCCGCAAATCATGGCGGGGCTGAACCAGACCATCATGCTGTCGCTGTCGATGGTGGTGATTTCGGCCTGGGTGGGGGCTGCGGGTCTGGGCGTGCCGGTGGTCGAGGCGCTGAACCGCGTGCGCCCGGATCAGGGCTTTGAGGCCGGCACCGTGATCGTGGCGCTGGCCATTTTGTTGGACCGTATGCTGAGGGTGACGCGCACATGACCGCCGCTGTTGAATTTGACCGCGTTTCCATCGTCTTCGGAGACCACCCGGATCGCGCCCTGCCGCTGATGGATCGCGGCATGTCACGCAGCGAGATTCAAACCCGAACCGGGCAGATATTGGGTGTGCATGATTGCAGCCTGACGGTGGCCGAAGGCGAGATTCTGGTGCTGATGGGTCTTTCTGGTTCGGGCAAATCCACCTTGCTGCGCGGCGTGAATGCGCTGAACCCCGTGGTGCGGGGCGAGGTCCGTGTGGCCGATGGCGGCAAGATGGTATCGGTGACCAAAGCCAGCCCCGAAACCCTGCGCAAACTGCGGCTGTCCAAGATAGCCATGGTTTTTCAACAGTTTGGCCTGTTGCCTTGGCGCACGGTGCGCGAAAACGTTGGCTTGGGTCTGGAACTGGCGGGTCAGTCACCCGAACAGCGCCTTGCCAAGGTGGATCAGCAGCTGGCCTTGGTGAACCTGTCGCAATGGGCCGACCGCAAGGTGGGCGAATTGTCGGGCGGCATGCAGCAACGCGTGGGGCTGGCCCGCGCCTTTGTCACCGATGCGCCGATCCTGCTGATGGATGAGCCGTTTTCGGCCCTTGATCCGCTGATCCGGTCCAAATTGCAGGATGAATTGCTGGATCTTCAGGCCCGTCTGAAACGCACCATCATCTTCGTCAGCCACGACCTTGATGAGGCGTTCAAGCTGGGCAACCGGATTGCGCTGATGGAGGGCGGCCGCATCGTGCAAATCGGCACCGCGCGCCAGATCATCGCCAACCCGGTGTCAGAATACGTGGCCGATT
>CAZCFC010000429.1:0-2296 GCA_964497815.1 uncultured Cypionkella sp. | reverse complement strand
GACACCCCCTCCAGCACGCGGGTCAGCATCATCACCGGGTAGGGTGGAAACAGCATTTGGATGACGCTGACTGCAGCACCCAAGGTCAAGGCCGCAATGATCGCCCGCTTTGGCCCGACCTGCGCCACCAAAAGCCCGGCTGTGGTGCCAAAAATCAGCCCCACCATGCCGACCACAGACACCATCAGGCCGATGCCGATGCCCGCATGCGCGCCGTAAACAGCCTCAAGCGCCGGATAGGCGACTGATATCTTGCCAAACTGCGCCGCAGCGCCCAGCCCCGCACACCACAAGGCCAAGACTGTAAAAACGGCGCGCATGGATCATCCTCTGTGCAAAAATATCCTCGGGGGGCGGCGCAGCCGGACGGGGGGCAGACAGCCCCCCGATTTTTCGCAGAAAAATCACGCCTCAGATGTGCAAGGCGCGCCCGTATGCGTCCAGCACCGACTCGTGCATCATCTCGGACAGGGTCGGATGCGGGAAGACGGTGTTCATCAGATCTTCTTCGGTGGTCTCCAACGCGCGCCCGATCACATAGCCCTGTATCAGTTCGGTCACTTCCGCACCGATCATGTGCGCGCCCAAAAGCTCGCCGGTTTTGGCGTCAAAAATCGTCTTGACGAAGCCTTCGGCCTCTCCCAGCGCAATCGCCTTGCCGTTGCCTATGAACGGAAAACGCCCGACCTTCACCGTGAACCCGGCCTCTTTTGCCTTCGCCTCGGTCATGCCCACCGACGCCACTTGCGGGTGGCAATAGGTGCAACCGGCAATCGACCCCGGCTTGATCGGATGCGGATGGCCACCCGCGATCAGTTCGGCCACCATGACGCCTTCATGGCTGGCCTTGTGCGCAAGCCAGGGCGCGCCCGCGATGTCGCCGATGGCATAAAGCCCCTCGACCCCGAGGCGGCAGAATTCATCCGTCACCACATGGGTGCGGTCGATGTTCACGCCCAAAGCCTCAAGTCCCAGACCTTCGATGTTGCCGACAATGCCGACGGCCGAAATCACGGTGTCGAATTCCATCGTGGTGGTGCCTTTGGCATCTTCCAGATGGGCCACAACCTTGCCGGGGCTGCGGTCAAGCTTCTTGACCGTGGTTTTTTCCAGTATCTTCATGCCCTGTTTGACAAAGGCCTTCTTGGCAAAGGCGCTGACCTCGGCATCCTCCACCGGCAACACGCGGTCCATGACTTCGACGACCGTCGTGTCTGCGCCCAGGGTGTTGAAAAAGCTGGCGAATTCGATGCCAATGGCCCCCGACCCGATGACCAGCAGCTTTTTCGGCATCCGTTTGGGCTGCAATGCGTGGCGGTAGGTCCAGACCAGATCGCCATCCGCCTCAAGCCCCGGCAATTCACGGGCGCGGGCGCCGGTTGCCAGAATGATCGACTTGGCGGTCAGCTCTTCGGTTCCCTTGTCGGTTTTCATCGTCACTTTGCCCTTGGCGGGCAGCGTGGCCGCGCCCATGAACACGGTGACCTTGTGCTTTTTCATCAGATGGCCAATGCCACCCGACAGCTGTTTGGCCACCCCGCGCGACCGCGCCACGACGGCGTTCAGATCGAAAGCGGCACCCGTTACTGACAGGCCGAATTCCTTGGCGCGGTGCATCAGATGGAACACCTCCGCCGACCGCAACAGCGCCTTGGTCGGGATACAGCCCCAGTTCAGGCAGATACCGCCCAGATTTTCGCGTTCAATGATAGCGACCTTCTGACCCAACTGGCTGGCCCGGATGGCCGCCACATAGCCCCCGGGACCCGCCCCGATCACGATCACGTCGAATGTTTGGACAGCCATCTTTCCCTCCTCAGAAAAAGTAGTTTGCCATTAAACTATTTCCAAAACCCAAGCAACATTGGCGTTGCCGGGGGCCTATGCGCTGGCTGCATGGCTGGATTTCAGGGTGTTCACGATGGACATATAGCCACCTTCGGCCAGAAATGCGGCCTCATCCGGAGGGGTGTCACGTCCCAAAGCCTCGTTTCGAAACGGAAAACGGCCAAAGCGGGCGATGATCTCGCGGTGCGCGCGGGCATGAAGGGCCATGTCGGGATCAGAAGAAAGCCGTTCTGTCAGCAGCATCACCGCGCGGTCCTGATCGGCCATGTCTTCGGAATGCTCAAACGGCATGTAGAAAAACTGCCGCTCGGGTTCGGGGGCGTTCAGATCCCAGCCCTGCTGTATCGCCTGTTCTGCCGCAGCCAAGGCGCGCGCATCGGTGGCAAAGGCCGCAGCCTTGCCGCGATGGATGTTGCGCGCCAACTGGTCGCAGATGATCAGATAGGCC
>CAZCFC010000428.1:0-2298 GCA_964497815.1 uncultured Cypionkella sp. | reverse complement strand
CCCGCCGCGCCCTCCCGGGATGAGCTGATCGCCCGCTATGACGGACGGGCGCCGCGCTACACCAGTTATCCCACGGCGGTGCAGTTCAGCGGCGCGGTGGACGCCGCGACGCACCGAGACTGGCTGGCCGGGCTGTCGCCCAAGGAAAACCGCGAGATTCCGCCCCTGAATTACGATCTGGTGCTGCGGATGAAGGCGGCCTTTCCGCAGTTGACGATTTGCCTGAACGGCGGTGTGACCCGTCTGGATCAGGCCAGGACCCTGCTGGATCAGGGGCTTGATGGCGTGATGATCGGGCGGGCCGCCTATCACGATCCGGGTCTGGTGTTAGTGGGGGCGGATGCGCTGTGGGGTGATGCGACGGGGCTGGATGTCTTTGGGGCGGTGAACGCGATGCGGCCCTATATCGCGGACCACATCGCACAAGGCGGGCGGCTGCATCAGATCACCCGGCATATGCTGGGCACCTTTACCGGACGGCCCGGTGCCCGAGGCTGGCGGCGCGTGTTGTCCGAGCGCGCCAACAAGCCCGGCGCCGGGCTTGAGGTATTGGATCTGGCCCTGGCCCAGCTTGACGTGCCCGCCCTTACACCATAGCCGCCACGGGCCGCACCGTCAGCCGCGACAGCAAGAAGGCCGTCAGCGCGCAGAGCGCAATCACCCCGATCATGGGCACCGGGCTGGAACTGAAGAACGGGCCCATCAGCGCCACGATCACGCCGCCGGTCATCATCTGCAAGGTGCCGCCCAGCGATGACGCCAGCCCGGCAATATCGCCGTGATCATCCAGCGCCATCACCATGGCGGTCGGAATGACCAGCCCCAGACAGGCGTTGCCAAGGCCAAGGCCGATGATGCAGACCCACAGGTTCGCCTGCCCCAGCAGGGCCAGCCCAAACAGCGCGCAGGCGAAAAACGCAAATCCCGCCGTGGCGATGCGCATCAGCCTGACAGCTCCAAGCCGCATCCCCAGCGGGCCCGCCATCTGCGACGCGCCGATGAAGGCCACGGCGTTGGCGGCGAAGGCCAGCGAGAATTGGGTGGGGCTGAGGCCAAAGCTTTCGGTGTAGACAAAGGCTGCCGAGGCAAGGAACACGAAAAAGCTGGCCATCCCGAACGCGCCCATGAAGGTCAGGGACAAAAAGGCGCGGCTGGACAGCAGCCGTCTGGTGCCGCGCAGGGTTTCGGCCAGATCAAAGCGTTGTCGCGCGTCGCGGTGCAGGGTTTCCGGTTGGGCAAAGGTCAGCACCAGCAGGCTGAGGGCGGCGGCGATCAGCAGCGCATAGAAGATCGCGCGCCAACCGGTATAGGCCAGCAGCGCCGATCCCGCCAACGGCGCCAGCATTGGTGACACGGAAAACACCAGCATGATCGCGGCCATCAGCCGTGTGGCATCGTTGCCCGTCGTCATGTCGCGCACGATCGCGCGGGGCACCACCATCAGCGCCGCACCGCCAAAGCCCTGAACGGCGCGGCCGATCAGCAGCATGGTGGCCGTGGGGGCCATGGCGCAGATCAGCGAGCCGATGCAGAACACCGCGATGCCCGCGTAAAGGGGCGGCTTGCGCCCGGATTGATCCGACCATGGCCCATAAAGCAATTGCGCCAGACCAAAGGCCAGAAAATATGCCGTGATGCTGCCCTGCATCGCCTGAACCGAGGTGCCAAGGTCAGTGCCAATGGCCGGCATGGCGGGCAGGTACATGTCGATGGCAAACGGTCCGATGCAGGACATCAGCCCCAGCACAAGTGCGGGGCGGGCAATGGATTGCGCCATGGGGCAGGGCCTTTCGGGATAGTTGCATCACAGACTAACCTTTTGGACGCGGACCCACAAGGTCGATCTGGGGGCGATCCGGGGTGCGATCTGGGGGCGCGGACGGGGCGCGCGGACGGGGCGAGCAGGCGGGGCGGGAGTCCGTCTGGCGCTGGCGGTTGCGGGCTGTGCTGGCAGGGCCTGCGTTTCTGTGGGCGAAGGTCCCATGCGGCCAGTCAGCCAGTAAGCCAGTCAGCTAGTCAGCCAGTCAGCCTTTGCGGTTATGCCGCTTGGCATTGCGCGCAGGGGGAGTGTTCGCGGTGGTCGATCCGCCGGACGGGTGATGTGTGTCGCGGCACCGGTGAGGCTATCGCAGCCTGCGACGGTGCGGTGCAGGCAGCGGCGGCAAAAGCCTTGCGGTGCCGGGATTGGGTGCGGCGCAACAGCGCTGGGTGGCGCCCGGACATCCATCGACCGGACATCCATCGACCGGACACCCATCGACCGGACACCCATCGACCGGGCCCCCATCGGCCGGGCGC
>CAZCFC010000427.1:0-2300 GCA_964497815.1 uncultured Cypionkella sp. | reverse complement strand
GGCGCTGAAATACGTCAGATAGCTCTGTCGCGGCAATCTTGGCGGAAGGGGAAATCCCAGGTCTGAAAACACGCGGCATATTTGCTTCTCTTACTTCCCCACAATCAGGAAAATGTTCCCGGGGCAGTCTTCTGAAGTTTCAGATCAAGCCGCGGTGCACAAGATGCCAATGGGGCAATACCTGGGTCCAACAAAGGCGCAGGCGCACAAAAAGCCGAAAGATATTCAATCGTTATCCTATGACTGTCCATCCTTGGCGCCTCAGCACAAGGCTCGACACGCGGTCTTGCCGTCCCACAGCGCAAGGACGCTGAGGTGCTTCCACTCGATCCGCGTTAAGCCGCCTTGGGTTTGCGTTTCGAAAACATCGCCTTCCAACCTGAAACGCTGGCCTCATCCAGATAGAGCAACCCGGCAACATCTTCGACGCTGAGACCATCAGCCAACAAAAGCAAGGCATTGGCCATGCGCGCCTGCACAAGCTCGGGCTTTTTGGCGTTCAGAGTCTGGAGAAGGGTTTCACGGTCCGCGTCAGAAAGGGTCATCGTCGAAGTCTATCGTTGTTTCGGGACGGCCTCCTTTGCACTTTGGCCAATGACGCGCAACCTGGTGTGAAGCAGGAAACAGATGTTCTGGGCCGCTTTGAAGAGGCCGCCCGGCGCAGGATGTGGGGGCCGGGCGGCGGGGGCGTCAGGCTTCAGGAATGGCCTTTCTATGGTCGGCAGGTGCATCTTCCGATTGGGCGGCGGTCGATTGCACGACATGAACCCATGGCAGGATCTCAGCTGCGGTCATGCTGCGCTTTTCCAGCAGGGCTTCGGCGAGGCCGAGCAAGTTTGCCCTATGCGCGGCCAGGATATTGCCGGCTCGCTCTTGTGCAGCGTCGAGGCGCGTGCGCACACGGGCTCGCAGTTTATCGTCGGTCAGCAGCACCGTCTCCGGCGCCGGCATCCAAAGAGGTCCCAAGTCGCCGAGGCCCCAGGCGGTTTCGATCGCAAGGGCACGGCGGGTCGCCTGCGACAGGTCCGACGATGCAGGCCCGCCTGCACCGGCGGATGCATCGCCGAAGATCAAGGTTTCCGCGGCACGACCGGCGAGATCATGGCAGATTTCGGCCTCGATTTCCGACAAAATGCCATGGCCGATGACGGGGCGACTGGCGACCTCGCCGCCATTGCGAGAGATCGACATCCGCTGGATTGTGCCGAGCCGCAAAACCGCGCTCACCACGGTATGGCCCGCTTCATGCACCGCGTAACGCCAAAGAACAGCGCGGTCGTCCTCCTCCGGTGGCAGGCGCAACTGATGGCGCAGCATGCTGATATCCAGCGGTTTTCCGGCGTGGCGCGCCTCAGATCGGGTCGCGCGGATGGCGGCATCGATGCTTGCGAGGCTGTGCCCGACGGCTTGCCGCGCCAAGAGTTCAAGGGCGTCGTCCGGGAAGTCCCCGTCGAGGTGCAGCCGCAGCACGGCAAGGATAGCAACGGCGTCGGGCATGGGCATCTCGACCTTGACATCGAAACGGCCCGCGCGCGTGATCGCCGGATCCAGCCGGTCAGGATGGTTGCAGGCTCCGACAACGATCAACCCCGGCACCGTGGCCAAGGCGTTCATCTCGCCGAGAAAAGCGTTGATGACTTGGGTGCGGTAGTTGAGGTTGTGCCTGTCGCCGCCGCTGTTTGATCAGCGCCGCAATGATGAGCCCTACCAAGATCGCGATTACCAACATCCATAGGCCGCCAAGCCCCATACCCCACCCAGTCATCATCTTTCTTCTCCTTTGCTCGTTAGCCGTGACAAAGTGATTTCAAATTCGCGCCGTCCGCAGTCGCAGGGCGTTCAAGACGACCGAGATCGATGAAGCGCTCATGGCAAAGGCGGCAAACATCGGGCTGATGAGCATCCCGGTGAAGGGGTAGAGGAGACCAGCTGCCACCGGCACGCCCGCCGCGTTGTAGACCAGCGCGAAGAACAAGTTCTGACGGATATTGCGCATGGTGGCCTGCGACAACCGCCGCGCGCGCACGATACCGTCCAAATTGCCCTT
The DNA here is from genome assembly GCA_964497815.1 of uncultured Cypionkella sp. GTDB lineage: Bacteria > Pseudomonadota > Alphaproteobacteria > Rhodobacterales > Rhodobacteraceae > Cypionkella. The sequence continues at coordinate 253 of CAZCFC010000427.1, read as the reverse complement.
CACCAGCGTGAAGCCGGCGCTTTCGATGGCGACATCTGCTCCGGTTCCCATGGCGATACCGACATCGGCCGCCGCCAGGGCGGGGGCGTCGTTGACCCCGTCGCCGGCCATGGCAACACGGTGACCAGCCTGCTGCAACTCATGGATAATGCACGCCTTGTCCTGCGGCAGCACATCGGCGCGGATTTCGTCGATACCAAGGCGCGCCGCGACAGCCCGACGAGCAACGGAAATCCGGCCAGGATCATGCCCA
>CAZCFC010000426.1:0-2305 GCA_964497815.1 uncultured Cypionkella sp. | reverse complement strand
ACATCATGGCACCCGCAAGCGCGGCGACGTGATGGAAGCGGCGCTGAAGGAATACCCCGGCGTCAAGGTTCTGGAAGAGCATAACATCGACTACACGGCGTTCTTCGAGGACACCAACCGCACGATGGAAGACTACGCCTCCCGTTTCGGTGCCGAAATCAACGCTGTCTGGGCACCTTGGGATGAACCGGCGCAGGCTGTTGTCAACGTGTTGAACGCTGCCGGTCTGAAGGATGTCAAGGTGATCGGCATCGACGGCCACCCGCAGGCGATTGCCGAGGTCTGCAAGCCCGAAAGCCAGATGATTGCCACCGTAGGCCAGCCGTTCGAAAAGATGGGCGCGCAGGTTGGTGAATGGATCCAAGCCATCGTGGTTGAAGGCAAGGCCGCTGCCGACGTGATCCCCAGCAACATCGTCTACATGGATGCGCCGCTGATCACCAAGCAGAACTGCAAAGACTTCATGTAAGTCTCTACACGCCGGGGGTTGGGATAAGGGGGCGCTCCACTCCCTTGCGCGCCCGTTCCCCGGCGACCTTTTCCCCTTTGCAGAGAAGTCACCATGGACATCCGCCTGACCGATATTGTCATGCAGTTTACCGGCACGCGGGCCCTGGACAGCGTCAGTGCGGTTTTCCGCGACGATGAAGTCCATGGCCTGATCGGCGAAAACGGCGCAGGCAAGTCGACACTTGTCAACGTGCTGGGCGGAAGTTTGCAGCCCACTTCGGGCCAGATCGAAATTGGCGGGCGGGTCGTCAGACTGGCATCACCGCATGGGGCGTTGATGCACGGCATTGCCCATGTCAGCCAAGAGGGCAGTCTGGTGCCGGGCCTGACCGGGGCCGAGAATGTTCTATTGGGACACGAGCCGCGTTTTGCCGGCACCCTGATCCGCGTGCGGGCGCTGATGCAGCAGGCGCAGGCGCTGATGCGAGAATGGTTTCCACGGGTCAAGATTGACCTGTCGCGCCCGGTGTCCGAACTGCCGATGGCTGACCGCAAGGTGATTGAGATCGTCCGCGCGCTGCGGGGCAGCCCAAAGCTGGTCATCTTGGATGAACCGACGGCCACCCTGCCCGCGAGAGAGAAAGAGCAGCTTTGGCAGATCATCCGCAGCCTGCCCAAGCGCGGCGTCGGGGTTGTGCTTATCAGTCATTTTCTAAGCGAGATCAACGCTTTGTCTGACACGATCACGGTGTTGCGCGATGGCCGCCACATCTGCACCAAGCCCGCCTCTGACTTGTCGGAAGATCAGATGGTTGATCTGATGCTGCGCCGATCAGGTGGCGCACGGCTGAAGACGACGGGTACCACAGCCGCGCAGGGGGCAGTGGTTCTCGCCTTGCGTGATTGGTCAGTGGGCAGCGTCGTTGTGCCCGAATTCACCCTGCACGCCGGAGAGATTGTTGGTCTGATCGGATTGACCGGTGCGGGGCATTTCGGCTTTGCCAGGTCGTTGCACAACGGTGCTGGCGTGCGATGTGGGGCGCTGACAGTGGCGGGCCAAGCCCTTCGCACCGGCAACCCGCGCCAGATGCAGGCCGCGGGCGTGGCGCTGGTGCCCGATCACCGAATCGAAAACGCCCTGATCGGCGAATGGACCCTGCGCGAGAACTTGGCGATGGTGCACCCTCAACACGGATCCATCGGCGCAGGTATACTGTCGGCCCGCCGCGAAGAGGCCGAGGCTGGGCGGGTGATGCGCCTGATGAACGTCAAGGCGCAGTCTTCGCGGCAGGTGCTCAAGGAGCTGTCGGGCGGCAACAAGCAAAAGATTTCCATTGGTAAATGGCTGTACGGTGCCGAAGGCCGTTATCGCGTCATGATCTTCATCGAACCGACCGAGGGTGTGGACATCGGTGCCAAGGGCGAAATCTATGCCGAAATGCGCCGTCTGGCCGCAACCGGCATGGGAATCATTATCGCCTCGTCTGATCTGCTCGAGATTGAATCTGTGGCACACCGCGTCATCCCCTTTGCCAATCAGATTCCCGGCCCCGAAATCAGCAGCAGCGCGTTTTCGGAAAGCACCTTCATCACCGCAATTTCAGGAACCGCAGCATGAGCGAGACCGTCACCGAAAACCGTCCTGGCACCGTGCTGCGGGGCATCCGCAAGGACCATGTCCAGCGTTACAGCACGCTGGTGGTGCTGGTCTTGATGTTCGCGGGGTTCAGTGTGGGGGTGGACAAATTTCTGACCTCACAAAACCTGATGAACATCGCGCAGCAAATTTCCATGCTGACCATCGTCGGTGCCGGGTTGACCTTTGGCTTTGCCGCGCGGGAAATGGATTTGTCTG
>CAZCFC010000425.1:0-2326 GCA_964497815.1 uncultured Cypionkella sp. | reverse complement strand
AGAAGCTTTTCATCAAGACCTACGGCTGTCAGATGAACGTCTATGACAGCGAGCGGATGGCCGAGGCCATGGGCGCGGATGGCTATGTGCTGACCGAAACGGCGGAAAGCGCGGATATGGTGCTGTTGAACACCTGCCATATCCGTGAAAAGGCGGGGGAAAAGCTGTATTCCGATCTGGGGCGGTTGCGGAAACTGAAAACCGCCAATCCCGATCTGAAAATCGGCGTCGCGGGCTGTGTGGCACAGGCCGAGGGCGCGGAAATCATGCGGCGCATGCCGATTGTCGATCTGGTGGTGGGGCCGCAATCCTATCACCGCCTGCCGGAAATGGCACGGGCCAAAGGGCCGCAGATCAACACCGATTTCCCGCTGGAGGACAAGTTCGACTTGCTGCCCGAGCGCAAGGTAACGCGCGGCCCGGCGGCGTTTCTGACGGTGCAGGAAGGCTGCGACAAGTTCTGCGCCTTTTGCGTGGTGCCCTATACACGCGGTGCCGAAGTGTCGCGCCCGGTGCAGCGGATCCTGTCCGAGGCGCGCGGTTTGGTTGAAAAGGGCGTGCGCGACATCACTTTGCTGGGCCAGAACGTGAACGCCTATCACGGCGACGGCTATACATTGTCGCAGCTGATCCGCGAGTTGGCGGGTATCGACGGTTTGGCGCGCATCCGCTATACCACCAGCCATCCCAATGACATGGACGATGATCTGATTGCCGCACATGGCGATCTGCCGCAGTTGATGCCCTATCTGCATCTGCCGGTGCAGTCGGGGTCTGACCGCATCTTGAAGGCGATGAACCGCAAACACACGGCCGAGCAATACCTGCGCCTGATCGACCGCATCCGGGCGGTGCGGCCCGATATTCTGCTGTCATCTGATTTCATCGTGGGCTTTCCCGGCGAGACGGACCGCGATCATGAAGACACGATGGACCTGATCCGTGCCGTGGGCTTTGGCATGGCCTATTCCTTCAAATACTCGGCCCGGCCCGGCACGCCGGCGGCGGAAAAGCCCGAGATCGAATCGGACGTGGCCGATGCCCGCCTGCAGGCCCTGCAAACCCTGATCACCCAGCAGCAGCGCGCCGCGCAAAACGCCATGGTCGGGCGCGAGGTCGGGGTGCTTTACGAAAAGCCCGGACGGCTGGCGGGGCAGATGATTGGCAAGTCCGATCACCTGCATGCGGTGTTTGTCAAAGACCCTGTTGGACAGGTGGGCGAGTTGGTCCGGGTCAGAATCCTGGCTTCGTCTGCCAACTCTTTGGAAGGGGCGCGGATTTCGCAATAACCCGCCAAGCGGAATGGTTTCCCGTTTTGATACAGCGCCTCTCGTTTGAGAGTATTTTGCGAAAACGGCGCAACAATTAGTATCCAAATAGCCCAAAACCCATATATTTTGCTTTACTTCATGGGGCCACGGCGGCAAACCTGCCGTCAACTCTATGTGTATTTCGTTGATTAAAAGGGGAGCTGCGGCAGTGGAACGTCTTTCCAGAGCAGTCAGAATAGCAATCGGGGGCGCGGCATTGGCCGTTTCCCTTTTCTGTGCCGGAGGAGCGTCCGCGCACCCCAGCAAGACGCCGCACGAAGCGCACCAAAGCGTGCCCGGCCCGGAAGTGGCGGGCAAGATTGAATGGGGCGCATGGATTGACGATGACGGCTGCATGCACTGGTGGGCCGATGGTGGTCTGGAAGGCTATATGCTGGACCGCGTGAACCCCAAGACCGGCAAGCCGGTCTGTCTGAAGCGCAACACCTGTCTGGTGGAAAATACCGACCAGATGTTTGCCACCGACAGCCACAAGCTGACCGTGGGCGGCCTGCGCCGCCTTGAGGATTTCTTCCGCAGCGCCGGGGCCTTTGGTTACGCGGTTTACGGCCATACCGACAGCCGTGCGTCGGATGAATACAACATGCGCCTGTCGCAACGCCGGGCCAAGGCAGTGGCCGACGTGGCACGCGCCATGGGGGCGGTTGTGGAACGTGAAATCGGCTACGGCGAACGCAACCCGGTCGCTACGAACGCGTCGGCCGCTGGCATGCAGCAGAACCGTCGCGTCGAAGTCGTTTGCTACAGGTGGTAAAAGATATGGCAAAGTTTTCCTTGGTGACAACCGGTCTGATGGCGGCAACCTTGCTGTCGGGCTGTATCGAAGGGGTGAACCCCTATGTCCAAAGCCCCGACACGGTGATCGCAACCGCACAGGACCGTGGCCGTGACGGTGGGGTTCTGGAATCGGGCAATGCGGCGATTGCCTATGATCCGGATGGCTGTCAGGGCTGGATCATGGACGATGGTCTGGAAGGGTATTCGGGGCGCAGATA
>CAZCFC010000424.1:0-2331 GCA_964497815.1 uncultured Cypionkella sp. | reverse complement strand
TCGCAATGCATCAGGTTCACCTCGAACTGGCCAAGCCCGGTTTCCGAAGTCGTGGTATCGGCGGGAATGTCCATCGCCTCACACGCGTCGTAGAGGTCGGTGAAGAAGGTGTCGAAAGCGTCCAGCGCGCGGATCGACAGGGTTTCGGCGGCCTTGCGGCGCTTGCCCGACCGGGGGCTGGCCGGAACCTGCATGGTTTTCCCCGAATCGTCGATCAGGAAGAACTCCAGCTCCATCGCGCAAACCGGGGTCAGACCCCGGGCCTTGAAACGGTCCACAACGGCCCGCAGGGCATGACGCGGATCGCCTTCGTAGGGGGTGCCATTCTCGCGGAACATCCAGATTGGCAGCAGGGCGGTGGGGGCCTCAAGCCACGGCATCGGCATGAAGCCACGCTCTGTCGGTTTCAGAATGCCGTCCTGATCGCCCTGTTCGAACACCAGCGGGCTGTCGTCAATGTCTTCGCCCCAAATGTCGAGGTTCAAAACGGAAAACGGAAACCGCGTGCCGTTCTTTACCACGTTATCGGCAAAACGCGCCGGTACGCGCTTGCCGCGGGCTTGCCCGTTCAAATCCGCCGCAGCCACACGAATGGTGCGTACGTCGGGATGCTTTCTCAGCCAGTCTTTCATCATTTCACATCAGGAAGGCACGGTCCCGCCCACACTTGCCCCAATGGCCAGCAGACTGTCTCAAATTTGGTTTATTCTTGCGAATAACAAAATTCGAGAGGGATCATGCCCTTGATCCTATCCTTTTTGTCCGACCCCGGCAGCCGCCATCATGGCAGTCGCGCAATTTGATCAAAAGTAGCTTACTAGCGGACCAGTTGAGGACGCAAGCGAATTCTGCTGCGCGCGTTTTGCGGCAGATGGCGGTTCAGATGTCGGTTGATGCGGCCAAACACCCAGATCACCGCCAGCGTCAGCAGCACAAAGTACATGGCAACAATGGGATAGGGGATGAAGGGGTTGAAGGTCTTGTCGGCAAAATAGTTGGCGTAATACAGCGCATCGCCCATCTGCGCAAAGGCAGGAAAGCCCGAAAAGAACACCAGTGTCGTTGATTGGAACAGGAAAATGGCCTCATTCGTGTAGCTGGGCCAAGCCAACCGCAACATGGTCGGCCATTTGATGCGGCGAAATTTGGTCCAGCCGGTGATGCCGTAGGCCTCGGCAGCCTCCAGATCGCCCTTGGGGATCGACCGCAGCGCGCCGTAGAAGATCTCGGCGGAATAGGCGGCGGTGTTGAGGAACAGCACGATCAGCGCCCCCGCCCAGGCCTTGGTCAGCCACGAGGTGGCGACGGTCAGGCCGAACAGGTTGAACCCGGTGCGGGGCAGCAAGACCAGCAGCTCGTAGGCCAGAAAGAACTGAATGAACAAGGGCGAGCCGCGAAAGACAAAAACGAACCACTCGGCCGGTTTGCGCAGCCATGGGCTGTGGGCGATGCGGGCCAAGGCCAGCGCGTTGGCCAGAAAGAAGCCGAACAGCAGGGCCAATGCCCCGAAGTAGACATTCCAGATCAGGCCCGAACCGATCAGCGTGAACTGCTGGCACAGGGTGAAATCGGTTTTCGGCAGCAATTTGGCACCGATTCCGATGGACCGCAGGCTGTAGTCAAGTATGGTCTGATAACAGCTCATATTGCGGCCTTTCGCATGGCTTCACCGGCGGCGGTGGCTTGGCCTTTTGACAGGCGGTCCGCGATGCGGGACAGCACGATTTCCGAAAGCTTGGTCATCAGCAGGTAGAACACCAGCAGGCCAAGGAAGTAGAACAGCCGCCAGTCAGGGTGTGGGTATTCATAGGCCTGCGTCTTGGTGCCGCCCAATTCGCGGGCGTAATAAACGATGTCCTTGACCGACAGCAGGAACAGCAGCGGCGTTGCCTTGATCAGGATCATCCACAGGTTGGTCAGGCCGGGCAAGGCATAGGTCCACATCTGCGGCACCAGAATGCGGCGGAAGACCTGTCCATGCGACATGCCATACGCCTCACCGGTTTCCAGTTGCGCACGCGGCACCGCCTGCATCGCGCCATAGATCACGTTGGCGACAAAGGCCCCGAACACGATGGCAAAGGTGATGACGGCAAGGCCAAAGCCATAGGCCTGATTGACGAAGGCCGATGCCGTTGCCAGCGGCACCTTTGCTTCGGCGCAGACGTGGAATTCAAGGCCCCGGAACACCGACTCGCCGGTATCGGGGCAAACGCGCAGGTGGTTCAGATATTCGATGCCCTGATCCAGCGCGATCACGAAAAACAGAAAATACACGATGTCCGGCACGCCGCGCACCATCGCGGTATAGGTTTTGCCGATCCAGCGCAG
>CAZCFC010000423.1:0-2334 GCA_964497815.1 uncultured Cypionkella sp. | reverse complement strand
TTTAAGCTGCGGAAACGCCCGATTTTTCCGCCAAAATTCATCAATCCTTGCGCTTTTCCAACCATGCGTCCATCCGGCGCCAAATCACTGCCGCGGACCCAAGCCGCGTCAATCCCGCAAAGCCGCTTATAAATTCGCGGCAGATGCAGGATTCCACGCCGACTGCTGCGCGCAGCATGGATTGCGGCGGTCGCAACTGCCGCTTTCATCACCGCTGGCACGGCAACAAAAGGGGCTGCGGCGATGTTTGATTTCGGCAATCGGGTGGCCTTGGTCACAGGAGCGGGCAGCGAGGGCGGGATCGGTTTTGCCATCGCCCGCGCGCTGGTCGGGGCGGGGGCCAGGGTCTGCATCACCGCCACCACCGCCCGCATCCACACCCGCGCGGCCGAGTTGGGCTGCATGTCTCACATTGCGGATCTGACCGATCCCGCGCAGGTGGCGGCACTGTTCTGCGCGGTGGCAGACCGGCTTGGTCCCGTGCAGGTTCTGATCAACAACGCCGGCATGGTTCAATCGGGCAAGCGGGTAAAGCGCACCAGACTGGGCGGCCTGTCGGACGCCGATTTTGCGCATCACATGGCGCTGAATGTCGGCGTCACCTTTCATTGCATCCGCCAGGCCCTGCCCGCCATGCAGGCGGCGGGCTATGGCCGCATTGTCAACATCGCGTCTGTCACCGGGCCGATGGTGACGATTGACGGCTCGGCTGGTTACGCCACCGCCAAGGCTGCGGTCACGGGGATGACCCGTTCCGTTGCGCTGGAATACGGCCGCAGCGGCATCACCTGCAACGCCGTCCTGCCCGGCTGGATCGCCACCGCCTCGTCCAGCGCCGCCGAAATCCGTGCAGGCAAAGCCACCCCCACAGGCCGCCCGGGCACGCCACAAGAGGTCGCAGCCTGCGCGCTGTTTCTGGCCTCCGAGGCGGCCGGGTATGTCAACGGTGCGATGCTGGTGGTCGATGGCGGCAACACCCTGACCGAGATGAAGGGGGCAGGGGCGCTGTAACCTTCGGCCTGCAACCAATCCCACGCCGCCCCGGACTTGATCCGGGGCCTCATCGTTACCAACAGAGGCCCCGGATCAAGTCCGGGGCGGCGCAAAGGTGGGGGACGTGCGGCGCACCACGCCCTAGTGGTCCTTGTAATGCACCGACTTCATGTCGCTGTCCGGAGCCGATTTGGTCCGCCGCACGATCAGCTTGTTCAGCGCATTGATATAGGCCTTGGTGCTGGCCACAATCGTATCGGTGTCCGCCGACGACCCGTTCACGATCCGCCCCTCTTCCTGCAGCCGCACCGAAACCGTCGCCTGCGCGTCGGTGCCTTCGGTCACGGCATGCACCTGATAAATCTCAAGCCGCGCCTGATGCGGGAAAAGCATCTTCACACAGTTGAAGGCGGCATCGACCGGGCCGTCGCCGGTGGCATCAATGTGGTGATCGACGCCGTCCACCGACAAGATCATGTCCGCCTCTTGCGGCCCGTCGGTGCCGCAGATCACCCGCAGCTTTTTCAGTTGCAGATATTCATGCGCGTCATTGGTCTGCTCGTCCGACACCAGCGCGACCAGATCCTCGTCGTAGACTTCTTTCTTGCGGTCGGCCAAAGCCTTGAAGCGCACAAAGACGTCGTTCAACTGGTTCTCGGCCAGCTCTTCAATCCCCAGCTCTTTCAGCTTGGCGCGCAACGCGGCCCGGCCCGAATGCTTGCCCATCGCGATGTTGTGCGCGGAAAGGCCAATGTCGGCAGGTCGCATGATCTCAAACGTCTCGACGTTTTTCAGCACGCCGTCCTGATGAATGCCGGATTCGTGCAAGAAGGCATTCTTGCCGACGATGGCCTTGTTGAACTGTACCGCAAAACCGGACACCGAAGCGACACGGCGCGACAGGTTCATGATCTTTGTGGTGTCGATCCGGGTGCTGTAGGGCATGATGTCATTGCGCACCTTCATGGCCATCACGACCTCTTCCAGCGCGGTGTTGCCAGCACGTTCGCCCAGACCATTGATGGTGCATTCAATCTGCCGCGCGCCTGCGTCCACGGCGGCAAGGCTGTTCGCCGTCGCCATGCCCAGATCATTGTGGCAATGGGTGGCAAAGATCACCTGATCCGCGCCGGGAACCCGTTCCAGCAACATGCGGATCAGAGCGGCAGACTCGCGCGGGGCAGTGTAGCCCACGGTGTCGGGGATGTTGATGGTGGTGGCCCCGGCCTTGATCGCGATTTCCACCACGCGGCACAGGTAATCATGTTCGGTCCGGGTGGCATCCATCGCGGACCACTGCACATTGTCGCACAGATTGCGGGCATGGGTCACGGTGTCGTG
>CAZCFC010000422.1:0-2337 GCA_964497815.1 uncultured Cypionkella sp. | reverse complement strand
CGCATCCGTGCGGCCATCGGCATTGGTCACGGTTTCGGTGATTTTGTGGTGGCTGTCGCCGCTGACCCGGTACAACATGATCTTCACCCCCGCCGCAGGCTTGCCCCGCGCCGTGTCCAGCACATGCGTCGTCAACCGTCCGTCTGCCATTTTTAGCCTCCTGTTCCGCTGCCACACTTGTAGCCTTGCGCAGCACCCTCGCACACGCAACTTGCGGTAAAAGTCTTTCGCGGATTATTTGATAAACCCATTCGGAATTTCAGCATAGTCTTTCCCAAAGCCAAGGAGTCGCCCATGCATCGCTATCCCCGTGATTTCCGAGGCCATGGCGCAAACCCGCCCGATGCGGCCTGGCCAAACGGCGCGAAAATTGCCGTGTCGCTGGTGCTGAACTACGAAGAGGGCGGCGAGAACAACATTCTGCACGGTGACGCAGGGTCCGAAGCGTTCCTGTCTGACATCGCCGGGGCATCCCCTTGGCCCGGCATGCGCCATTGGAACATGGAATCCATTTATGATTATGGCGCGCGGGCTGGTTTCTGGCGTCTGCACCGCCTGTTCACCGGCATGGACATTCCTGTAACGATCTACGGCGTTGCCACCGCCCTGGCCCGCAATCCCGAACAGGTGGCAGCCATGAAAGCGGCGGGATGGGAGATTGCCTCGCATGGTTTGAAATGGGTCGATCACCGCGACATGCCCGAGGCCGAAGAGCGCGCCCAGATTGCCGAGGCAATCCGCCTTCATACCGAAGTGGTAGGGCAGCCTCCGCGTGGCTGGTACACCGGGCGCTGTTCGGTCAACACCGTGGAACTGACGGCGCAAACCGGCCAACTCGACTGGATTTCCGACACCTATGATGACGATCTGCCCTATTGGCGCGAAGTGGGCGACCGCGACCAACTGATCATTCCCTACACGCTTGAAGCCAATGACATGCGCTTTGCCACAGCGCCCGGCTACATCGAAGGCCAGCAGTTCTTTCAATATCTGAAGGACAGCTTCGACACCCTGTATGCCGAGGGTCATGCCGGGGCCGCGAAGATGTTCTCGATCGGGTTGCACTGCCGCCTGATCGGGCGCCCCGGCAAGATCGCGGGACTGCAGCGCTTTCTTGACTATGCAAAATCCCACAATGACGTCTGGTTTCCCCGTCGTATCGACATTGCGCAACATTGGGCAAAAACCCATCCCCACAAGCGGTTCGAGCGTCCCTCTCAGATGTCACACGAACGCTTTGTCGCGCGCTTTGGTGGCATTTTCGAACATTCGCCGTGGATTGCCGACCGTGCGTTCAATCTTGAACTTGGCCCTGCCCATGACAGCGCCACCGGCCTGCACAACGCGCTGGCCCGGATGTTCCGCTCGGCCAGTCCGGCCGAACGCCTTGGCGTGCTGACCGCCCACCCCGATCTGGCGGGCAAACTCGCCGCCGCCAAGCGCCTGACACCCGAGTCCACCCATGAACAGGCAAGTGCCGCACTTGATGCCCTGACCGACGCAGAACGCGCCACCTTCCAGACCCTGAACGCCAAATACGTCGCCAAGCATGGCTTTCCGTTCATCATCGCCGTGCGTGACAATACCAAAGACAGCATCCTGCACGCCTTCCAGACCCGCATCGACAACGACACCGCCATCGAATTCGCCACCGCCTGTGCGCAGGTGGAACGCATCGCCGAACTTCGCCTGAAGGACCTTTTGCCATGAGCGGCTATTTCTCTCCCCCCGGCGGCCTGCCCGCCCAGACGCAACTGATGACAGGCCGGGCGATCTTCACCTCCGCCTACGCCTTCATCCCCAAGGGCTGCTTTTCCGACATCGTCACCAGCTATCTGCCGGGCTGGCACAAGACCCGCCTCTGGCTGATCGCCCGGCCGATGTCCGGTTTTTCCGAAACCTTCAGCCAATATGTGATGGAGGTGCAACCGGGTGGCGGCTCGGACGCCCCCGACACAGAAACCGGGGCCGAGCATTTTCTTTTTGTCACCGGCGGCCTGCTGACCCTGACCATCGACGGCACCGGCTATGAGTTGGACGCAGGCCACACTGCCTTCATCCCGCCGGGCGCAAAATGGACGCTTCTGGCAGAAGGCACCGCTCCGGCACGCTTTCACTGGATCCGCAAGCTTTACGAACCCGCCCCCGGAGTCGACATTCCGCCGCCGTATGTGATCAATGAAAAAGACGTCGCCCTCTCGCTGATGCCTGATACGGCCGGCGTCTGGGGCACCACCCGCTTCGTGGACCCCTCGGATGTCCGCTACGACGCCCATGTCAACATCGTCACCTTCCAACCCGGCGGCGTCATTCCGTTTGAAGAAACCCACGTGATGG
>CAZCFC010000421.1:0-2341 GCA_964497815.1 uncultured Cypionkella sp. | reverse complement strand
CTCGCGGTCTTCGGGCTTCAGGTTGGCACAAATATCCGCCCCCGCCGCCCCCGCGGTCTGATACATCGGCAAAGGGATCGAACGATCGGCCCAATCCTCCCACGTCACCCGCACAGTCACCACCATGTTCATCCTCTGTGTGAAAATATCCCCGCCGGAGGCACGCCTCGGCATCGCAACCATTTCTGAAGAAGCGCGCAGAACGTTCCTTCAGACCTTGGTCGGCATTTATCCTTCAAGCCCCGGTCATCGCCGCCGCGATCCGCAGCGCAAGCTTGCGGGCCACCTCGTCCTTGCCCATCCGCGGCCAGCTTTCGGCCCCCGCATCCGTGATCAGTGTCACCGCATTTTCCGATCCGCCCATGATCCCGGTTCCCGGCGACACATCATTCGCCACGATCCAGTCGCAGCCCTTGCGCAGCCGCTTGGCCGTCGCATAGGCAACCACGTTGTCCGTTTCGGCGGCAAAGCCCACCACCAGGGCAGGCCGCGCCGCGCCTTTGGAAACTCCGGCCAGAATGTCAGGGTTTTCGGCAAACTCAAGCGCCGGCGACCGGCCGCTTTTGTCCTTTTTCATCTTTTGATCGCTGGCATTGGCCACCCGCCAATCTGCCACCGCCGCCGCCATGACCGCCACATCGGCGGGCAAAGCCGCCTCGACGGCCGCCTGCATCTGACCGGCGGTTTCCACACGCACCACCCGAACGCCGGCAGGTGCGGGCACCGTGGCCGGTCCGGTCACGAAGGTCACCGTTGCCCCCAAATCCCGCAACGCAGCCGCGATTGCCGTTCCCTGCGCACCCGAGGATCGGTTGGCAATATAGCGCACCGGATCAATGGGCTCATGTGTGGGGCCCGATGTCACCAGAACATGCTTTCCCAGCATCGGCCCTGCCGTCAACGCCGCCTTGATCGCCGCGAAAATCTGATCCGGTTCCGCCATCCTGCCCGGCCCATATTCACCGCAGGCCATCTCTCCGGCGTTCGGACCCACGATTTTTACCCCATCCGACTGCAACTGCGCCAGATTGCGCCGGGTCGCAGGATGCTCCCACATCCGCACATTCATTGCCGGGGCCACCATAACCGGCGTGTCGGTGGCCAGTATCAAGGTCGATGCCAGATCATCCGCCCGGCCTTGCGCCATCTTCGCCATCAGGTCCGCCGTGGCCGGAGCGACCACAATCAGATCGGCCACGCGGGACAGTTGGATATGGCCCATTTCGGCCTCATCCGTCAGATCGAACAACGCCGTATACACCTTTTCGCCCGCCAGCGCCGACACCGACAAAGGCGTTACGAATTCGGCACCGGCCTTGGTCAGAACCGGCGTGACAGACGCTCCGGCGGTTCGCAACAGCCTGATCAACAACAAGGATTTATAGGCTGCAATGCCACCGCCGATGATCAGAAGAATACGCTTATCCGACAACATGGCAGGCTCCATTTGCGACTGTCCAAGGTGTACGGGGCCAGCCCGGCTTTGGCAACATCACTGGCCGCCGACTCACTGGCCGTCGACTCACTGGCCGCCGAAGGCCAGACAGGGATCCTCGCGCGGCGGGGCCGGGGCAATCAACCACAGATCAAACGGGGCATCCGCACCCGGCGCTTTCTCCATCTGCCCCACTGACAGCACCCGCAATGCAGGATCGGCCACGGCCAGCGCCGCCGGCAGCCCGGTATCCCGCCGCGCATGTCCCGTACCCGTGATCACCACCACCGGACCGCCAGTATCCTTCACGGCATCTTCCACGGCCCGCGCCAAGGCTGCATCGCGCAACCGCTGTGCCTGCACCATACCCGGCAACATCTCGGGCGGCAGCGCGCCGCAATGCGCTGTGGCTTGCTCGGCCTCACGCGCGGCCTGATCCTTGGGCAGCAATGCCCTATCAAGACCATAGCGCGCCGCATCGGGGCCGAACGCAGCGGCGGCCCCCCTGTCAATCGCCACGCGCAAGTCCTGCCGCGAAACATCGGCGCCATAGACACGCGCCGTGGGTGCCGCCGCGAATATGGGAAAATACATCGAGAAATCAGGCCAGCCTGCGGTGTTCCACCCCAGCGCCGCTGCCAAACGTCCGGCATCGCTGCGCTCTGCGGGCATCGCTGCGGCCTGCTCGGGTGTCAGCATTTCAAACACCACTGCCGACGGCGCAATCACAGCGACCGCACGGGCTTGATTGGCGTGATGGGCCGGGTTGTCATGTACCTCACCCAAGATCACCACATCTGCGCGCGGCAAGGTCGCCAGTTCATCAGGCACAATTTGCCCTGCCCCGGCGGGCAAAGCAATCACGGCGGCAAGAACGGTCAATATCCTCATGAAAGGAAATGATGC
>CAZCFC010000420.1:0-2367 GCA_964497815.1 uncultured Cypionkella sp. | reverse complement strand
ATGGCGTGCGTGTTGGGCAACCGGTTCTGCCGACGCGGTAGGGGCCGGCATGATCGGGGCGTCGCCCAGATCCTCCGCCACCTGATTAAGGGTCGGGTCTTGCTGCGCGCGGCGGCCTGCTGGTCCGGCATCAGGCCCGCAATCAGGGCCCGTATTCGATGACGCCTTCCAATCACCGCACCTTGCCCCGCAAGCCCATTTCAGCGCCGCAACGGTCGCGCAGCCCTGCCACGCGCAACCGGAATTGCCATCGGCTGCGGCCAAAGGTTGACTTCCCCTCGCCCGCGCGCGATAGCCCGGCCAAGCTTGGGAGTCCGCCATGACCGACCACACCACCCTTGATTTCAGCCGCATCCTTGATCATGCCCGCATTGCGGAACTGCCAAATCCATATTTCGGCAAGGTGCGCGATTGCTATGATCTGCCTGCCACCGATGACCAACCGGAACGCCGGATCCTGATTTCCTCGGATCGTATTTCCGCCTTTGATCGCATTCTGGCGGCGATCCCCTACAAGGGGCAGGTTCTGACCCAGATGGCCCGGTTCTGGTTTGATCACACCGGCGATATCTGTCCAAATCATGTGCTGTCCTACCCTGATCCGAACGTGGTGATCGGGCGGCGCGTGACGATTCTTCCGGTAGAAATCGTGGTGCGGGGCTATCTGGCGGGAACGACATCGACCTCGGTGCTGACGCAGTATCGTGCGGGCGTGCGGCAGATGTACGGCCACACTTTGCCCGATGGCCTGCGCGACAATCAGGTGCTGCCAGCGGCGATCATCACGCCCACATCCAAGGCCTTTGATGGCGGACATGACGAACCGTTGACCGCGCAAGAGATTGTGGAACAAGGGCTTTTGACGGCAGACCAATGGGCTGATGTATCGGCCAAGGCGCTTGCCCTTTTCGCGCGCGGACAAAAGATGGCGGCAGAACGTGGACTGATCCTGGTGGACACCAAGTATGAATTCGGCACCGATGCCGATGGTCAGATCTTGCTGGCTGACGAGATTCACACCCCCGACTCAAGCCGCTACTGGATTGCCGATGGCTATCAGCAGGCGTTCGTGTCTGGCACCCGCCCGCCCAGCTTTGACAAGGATGTCATCCGGTCGTGGGTCGGCGCGCGCTGTGATCCTTACACAGACCCGATCCCCGAAATCCCCGCCGACATGATCAAAGCCACCGCCCGCGTCTACATCGACGCTTTTGAGGCAATAACCGGGCAACCCTTTGTGCCCGACACCAGCCACGCCACGCCCCTTGCGCGGATCAGGGCCAATTTGCAGCCGTTTTTCACGACATAGCGCAGGACTGTTTGCGCTAACATGACTGGTTCATGTAAAGTCCCGCAAACTGCAAAGGATGGGTGAAATGATTCTCAGCTGTGGCGAAGCCCTGATTGATATGTTGCCGCGCACGTCGACACTGGGCGAACCAGCGTTCTCGCCCTATGCGGGCGGGGCCGTGTTCAACACCGCGATAGCCTTGGGTCGACTGGGCGCACCGGCTGCGTTCTTCTCGGGCGTTTCCACCGATATGCTTGGCGAGATTCTGGCTGACACTCTGACCGCGTCCAAGGTCGACACCTCGTATTGTGCGCGGTCCAACCGTCCCACAACTGTGGCTTTTGTCAAACTGGTCAACGGTCAAGCCACCTATGCATTTTATGACGAAGGCACTGCGGGACGCATGCTGTCGGTCGATGACCTGCCAACACCGCCTGCCAGTATCGGCACCCTGTTCTTCGGCGGCATATCATTGGTCAACGACCCCGCCGCCAGCACCTATGAGGCGCTGCAGGCGCGTGAGTCTGGGACCCGCGTGACGATGATTGATCCCAATATCCGCCCGGGATTCATCGCGGGCAAAGAAGATCAATACCGTGCCCGGATTGAACGCATGATCGCGCGGGCCGATATTGTAAAGCTGTCGGACGAAGACCTGCACTGGTTGATGGGCGCGGGCGATCTGGAGGCGCTGTCCCGCCAGATCCTGTCCAAAGGCCCGAAAATCGTCTTTATCACCGAAGGGGCGGCAGGTGCGCGGGCCATTACCGCCACGCAGAACCGCTTTGTGGCGGCCACACCCGTGACGGTGGCCGATACCGTGGGTGCAGGCGATACGTTCAACGCGGGCGCTTTGGCAGCACTGCACGCGATCGGTGCGCTGACGAAATCGCGGCTGGCGATGATCAGCGATACAGAACTGGACGCTGCCCTGACCCTTGGCACCCGCGCCGCCGCCGTTACGGTATCGCGCCCCGGTGCCAACCCGCCTTGGGCCCACGAACTGTGAGAGCGCTTCTGCAACGCGTCAGCCGCGCCTCGGTTTGCGTCGATGGTACCGTGATGGGGGAAATCGG
>CAZCFC010000419.1:0-2374 GCA_964497815.1 uncultured Cypionkella sp. | reverse complement strand
TAGGTCAGCACAACCGCCATTTGCAGCATGACGCGGAAGGTGTCGCGGATGTTGTCCGCGTGGAATTCTGCAAAGCTTTCGGCACAATCGCCACCCTGCAACAGGAACGCCTTGCCCTCGGCCGCCAAAGCCAGCTGCTTTTTCAGCTTGCGCGCCTCGCCGGCAAACACCAGCGGCGGATACTTGGCCAGTTGCGCCTCAACAGCGGTCAGTGCGGCCGCATCTGGATAATCCGGCATCTGCACCCGCGGTTTCGCGCGCCAGTCCGATTTCGTCCAACCCTTGGTCATGGGCGTATCCCCTCCGTTAGCGGTATCGCGTGGGTGTATAGGAAAAATATGCGGGAATGCAAAGGGCGAAAGACCCGAATTCGCCGCCGATGGCCCTTGCGAATGGTGAAAATACCTGTTTCCTTGCACCGGAAACGACATATCAGGTCGCAAGATGTCCACCTCTCCACGCAAAGCCACACAAGTTGAAAAGTCCATCGCGCCGCGGCGCTTTGTCTTTTTGCTGCTCGACAAGTTCACCATGATCAACTTTGCCGGGGCGATCGAGCCGTTGCGGCTGGCCAATCACGTCATGGGCGACCCGGTTTACACCTGGGCGCTGTGTGGTGAGGGCGGGGTCGAGAAGACCTGTTCGAACGGCGCCACCTTCCAGCTGGATTTCGGTCGGGACGAGGTGGACCGCGACGATACCATTCTGGTGTGCGGGGGCATCGACATTCAGCGCAGCACGACACGCGGAATCATCGGCTGGCTGCGGCGCGAAGCCCGTCGTGGCGTGGCGATTGGCGGGCTGTGTACGGGGTCTTATGCGCTGGCCAAGGCGGGGTTGCTGGATGGCAAGAAAGCAACGATCCACTGGGAAAATCAGGACGGATTTGCCGAGGAATTCGAGGACGTAAAGCTGACGAAATCGGTGTTTGTGATGGATGGCAACCGCTGGTCCACGGCGGGGGGCATTTCGTCGATTGATCTGATGTTGCGGATCATCGCGTCTGACCACGGCGAGGATCTGGCCAACAACGTCGCGGATCTGATGATCTATTCCACCATCCGCACCGATCAGGACACGCAGCGACTGTCGATCCCGACCCGCATCGGGGTGCGGCACCCCAAGCTGTCGCAAGTGATCCAGATGATGGAAAACAACATCGAAGATCCGATGAGCCCCGCCGATCTGGCCGAGGAAGTGGGCATGTCCACCCGGCAGCTTGAGCGGCTTTTCCGTCGCTATCTGAACCGCAGCCCCAAGCGGTATTACATGGAGCTGCGGCTGCAAAAGGCGCGCAACCTGTTGATGCAGACAGATATGTCTGTGATCAACGTGGCGCTGGCCTGTGGTTTCGCCAGCCCGTCGCATTTTTCGAAATGCTACCGCAGCCACTACAACACCACCCCCTACCGTGAGCGTGGCACCCAAGGCATGCCAAGCCCCGGCATCGGGGTTCGGCTGTCGATCTGATCAGGAAAACGCCTGCGCCGCATCGCCCGCCAAAGGATCGCGGCCAAAGCGGTTGGGACCAGTGGTGCCACGGCTGCACAGCCAGACCAACAGCACGATAGCCCCGATCAGCGGGATCAGCAGGATCAGCGCCCACCAGCCCGACCTGCCCACATCATGCAGACGGCGCACCATCAAGGCCAGACCGGGCAGCAGGTTGATCAGCATCCAGATCATCGAGAACGTGCCACCCACAACGGCAAAGCCCACCTCGCCATCGCCGGTGGTCATCGACCCACCACCTTCGGCAATGGCGATGACAACCCCCACAGCAAACTGGAACAACGCCCACCACCAGTAGGCCGAACGTTGCGACCGTCCGGTGAAATTCGCAAAATTGGCATAGGCTGATTTGACGGCTTCGACAAAGTTCATGGCGGTCTCCTGTCCGGTTGCCTGCCATGATCCTGCGCCTTTGCACAAAAGCTGTCCATGCTGATGGCGGCCGCATCAGATAAATGCAAATGCACGTAGATTCGCGCAGGCGGCCATCCTTCAAGCTTGAAGTAATTTTCACCCTGCCCTACCCATTCCGCAACCTGCTGCGTACCAAAAGGGTTTGAGCAACTGGAACAGTGTTCTTTAAGACGCTTTTCTTTTGCCAAAGCGCAAACTAGGTTCGACCGCAGGATTGCGATCCAACATGGGAGTAAACAATGAAAAAACTACTTTTGGCCACGGCGGCAACCGCTTTGATGGCTGGCGCTGCATCGGCTGAGGACGTCAAGCTGGGCATTCTGATCGGCTTTACCGGCCCGATCGAATCGCTGACCAGCCACATGGCGGCAGCGGCCGAACTGGCGATGACCGAAGTGAACGCTTCGGGCAAAGCGGCCAATGGCATGGTGTTTGTCCCCGTTCGCGG
>CAZCFC010000418.1:0-2376 GCA_964497815.1 uncultured Cypionkella sp. | reverse complement strand
ACGAAATCGAACTTGAGGTCGGTGTCGCGCGAATAGGTCCAG
This sequence comes from uncultured Cypionkella sp., assembly GCA_964497815.1. Taxonomy (GTDB): domain Bacteria; phylum Pseudomonadota; class Alphaproteobacteria; order Rhodobacterales; family Rhodobacteraceae; genus Cypionkella. The sequence continues at coordinate 2,334 of CAZCFC010000418.1, read as the reverse complement.
GTCGAGTTGCGGATCAGCACGTCAACTTCGCCCGAAGCCAGCGCGGTGAACCGGGTTTCGCCGGTGGTGGGTACGTATTTCACCTTGGTGGCATCGCCCAGAACCGCAGCGGCCAAAGCCTTGCAAAGCGCCACGTCAAAGCCCTGGTAGTTGCCGTCAGCGTCCGGTGCGCCAAAGCCCGTGAGGGCGACGTTGGAGCCGCAGATCAGCTCGCCGCGGGCCTTCACGTCATCCAGCGTGCCGGCAAATGCCGCGCCCGCAAGGATGGTGGTGGCTGCGAGAGTGCCGAAGAATACGGATTTTGTCATTCTTACCTCTTCCTGTGTTCCGCCATTATTGGCGAAGCTTTTGATGCCCTGCGTGGGTCGCAGGTGCGATACCGATGACGACGCAAGGCCGCCAGTGTGGGGCAGTTTCGGTCAAAGCCCTTTGAAAGGTCAAGCGAAACCGCCGCCCCTGCAAATGTTAGCGCAAACCCAATGTCTTACCAGTACTTACCGGAAAGAATCCATGGGTTGCACAGGGGCAGAAGAAAGATTGTTACCCGCACAATGCGAAGAATCGGGCAGCATGGGCAAAGGCTGCCTGTTTGAGCGACTCTAAATGTGCAGCGTCTTCGTCTACGCCCCACTGTTCATTGGTCCAGGTTTCGTCGATTCGGCTCAGGCTCCAGGCCTGATCGACGCTGAGGCGGCCATGGGTGACGGCAAGCGCCAGCACCAGCGAGCCGGAAATCGCAATCAGGTCATGGGCAGCGGCCAGTTGGAACGGCGTCCAGCCGTGAACAAGCTGCGACAACCGCGCCAGTGATCCGGGCGGCTGTTCAATGTGCATCACGCCCGCGGTGGCGATCAGCGGTGCCCCCAGATCAGAGCCGCACCAATCCAGCAGCGGCCCCCATTGCGCCTGTTGGCGGTCGATCAGCTCTTGCGGCCCGGTGGCGCGGTAGCACAGCAAATCAGTGCCACCATAGGCGGCCATCATGTCGGCCACCTGATCAAATTGGGGGGCCACCTTGTCCAGCGCGGAATTGGCCGTGCGGGTGTGCGGCATGGTGTCGGGCTTGACCAGTCCCTGCTGCGCATCCCATTCGGCGGCAATCGCCTGCGCCATCGCAAGGGTTGGCACCACCAGCAGCGTCTTGGCCGGAGTTTTCACCACACGTCCATCAAGCCGGACGGTAAAGCCGCCGTCACAGGCTTCGGCTGTGGCCTCTTTCCAGAACCGCTTGGCTTTCCAGGCGCTCATTCTGCCCTCGTGAAGGGATCGGCTGGCACTGCGGTTTCGCCCCAGTCCAGGGTTTTCCATGTTCGCGCCATATGCTCTGGCAACGGCGCAGTGAAGGTCATCATTTTCTTGGTGATCGGATGCTCGACCATGATCATGCGGGCGTGCAGATGCAGCTTGCGCGAGATGTCACCGCCGATGCTGGCACCCCAGCCATCGCCTTCGTTCTCTTGCCCCGAAAACCCGTATTTGCTGTCACCCAAGATCGGATGCCCGATTTCAGCCATATGCGCGCGCAACTGATGGGTGCGGCCCGTCACAGGTTCCAGTGCCATCCATGACAGGCGATTGCCCAGAAACCACAGGGTGAAATAATCGGTCTGTGCGCGCTTGGCCAAAGGATATTCGGCCATTTTGGCGGGGTGAACGCACATCATTTTTTCATCGCCGCCACGGCCACCGCCGGGCACCTTCTGCAACCCGTACTTGATCGAGCCCTGACGCGGATGCGGCACACCGGCGACGGCGGCCCAGTAGATCTTGCGCGTCAGGCGATGCCGCAGCGCCTCGGACAGCGCGCGCGCAACACGGTCGGTGCGGGCCAGCATCAGGATGCCAGAGGTGTCTTTGTCAAGGCGATGCACCAGCTTGGGGCGTTCCTTGTAGCCGAACTTCAGCGCCTCGGTCAGACCATCAACGTGGCGGTCGCCCTGGCCGGAACCGCCCTGCGACGGCAGGCCCGGCGGCTTGTTCAGGATGATCATATGTTCATCCTTCCAGATCACCGCGTTCTGAATCATCTTTTCATCCGCCGCCGAATAGCCGGCGCGGCGTTGCACCGGGGCCTCGGTATCGGGCAAGGGCGGCACGCGGACGGTCTGGCCGGGGATGATGCGATCAGACGCCTTGCAGCGCGCACTGTCCACGCGGACCTGACCGGTGCGGCACATCTTTTCGACATGCCCTTGGGTCAGATGCGGAAAGCGGCGCTTGAACCAGCGGTCAAGCCGCTGTTCGCCCTCTTCCTCGGTGACGGTGATCAGAAGAACGGCGCTCATGCGAAGGCTCCACGGGCTAGGGCTGCGCCAAGGGCGACGGCGGAAAGGG
>CAZCFC010000417.1:0-2388 GCA_964497815.1 uncultured Cypionkella sp. | reverse complement strand
GATGTTCGACCAGAAGCTTCTCAGTCATTTCTTGCGCCACAGCCGAAGCTTCGTGCGTTGAAAGCGGTTCCAGCAGGGTGAACTCCGGTGTCAATTCGCGGAAATAGGATCGAAACCCTGTCTCGTTCATTTCCTGATTGCGGTAGCGCGGGTTGCCCAAAAGAATGCCGATCTTGCCGGGGGTCTTGCAGATATTGGCAAAGGTCCAGGCGGCGGTGCGTCCTACTTTCCAGGTGTCCAGACCGACATAGAGCACCTGACCGGTGGCCGATGGCATCGCGGCCCTCGCGATGGCCGAAGCCGCGACACTTTCGTTGAAAACGGGAGCGCCGGTAACGTTGGCGGCTGTCTTGGCCATGTAAGACCCGCATTTGGCACGGCCGTCATTCCAATCACGTTTTGCGAATGACGGCTTTCCCATTTGAATGCTAGAACCTGACAGCACCACATGGTGACAGTTTTCTGCCGTGGCTGTGAAAACTCCGATTAATGCTCTGCTTCCGCATGATTGGCGGGCTTTGCATGGCAGGTTTCATCATGGGTGTCAGCCGAGGTCGGACGAGGCTATTCCCAGATTGGCTGTCCGTGCGGTGCCACCGCAATGCAAGAAGGAGCGCAAGAATCATGATCACCAGATACGCCCTGTTTCAGGGAGAGGTGTTTCCCGACAAACTTGAGGCCTTTAAGAAGGCTGTATTGGATGAACTGCTGCCAACTTGGTTGATTTATCCCCACGCCACGGCTGTCCGGGTTTCGTTTGCGTCGGACCGAGATGATCAGGCTCCCAACCTGCCGCTGGTTCTTGCAGTGGATTTTGCATCGCCTGAGGGATTAGACGCCGCGTTGAACAGTCAAGAGCGGAGTGACAGTCGCGCTGCCACGCAACGCGTTCTGCCCGGTTTGTTCAAGGGTGAAATCTTTCACTATGTTACCGAGTCCTCTGAGCATCTGGTCGCCCGGTCGGCGGGTACCTGATTCTGCCATCCCGCACTATTTGCTAGGTTTTCATGGCTTCGGCTTCCGCAGCGGATGCAGCCCGCCGTTTGTAAAACCAGAAAAATCAATGATCTGAAATCTTCTCCATCCACAACAGAAGTGACTGGAACGTTCCTGTTGACATCTAGTGGATCGTTCCATTATCAATTTGGAACGATCCATTAGTGTGTTCGGAGGGGGCGTTGCTGTGAACTGGGCGTTTGTTGGGGCAAGCACGATTGCCGGCCAGTATCTGGCCAGCGCCATTCGCGCGACGGGGAACTGCGAGGTTGGCTGGATCGTCAGCGGCTCTGCCGACCGTGCCGCGTCTTTCGCCAAGACCCACAACATTGCGCAGTCTGGCACTGATCTGTCCGCAGCTTTGGCCGATCCTGCCGTGGGCGCGGTCTACATCTCATCAACCAATGAAAAGCACCACGCACAGGCCTTGGCGGCGATTGCGGCGGGCAAGCATGTGCTGTGCGAAAAGCCGTTGGCAACCAGCATCGCGGATGCGCAAGACATGGTTCTGGCGGCCGAGCGGGCAGGTGTTGTCTTTGCCACCAACCACCACCTGCGCAGCGCGGGCAGTCTGCGCGCCATCCGTCAATTGATCGCCGACGGCGAAGTCGGCAAGGTCCTGTCTTTGCGCATCTTTCATGCGGTCGAACTGGCGGTTCACCTGCGGGGTTGGCGGCTGGACAACCCGGTTGCGGGCGGCGGCGTGATCGCTGATCTGACGGTCCATGACGCCGACGCGGCGCGGTTCTTGCTGGGTGAAGATCCGGTTTCGGTCGTGGCGCATATGGACGCCACGGGATTGGGCCAAGGCATCGAAGATTCCGTGATGTCGGTCTGGGCCATGCCGTCGGGTGCAATGGTGTTCAGCCATGAAAGTTTTACCCATCCCTTTGCTGCCTCGGGGATAGAGGTGCATGGCACCAAGGGTTCAATTCTGGCGCGTGGGGTGCTGTCGCAAGAGCCCGCAGGCGAGATTGAACTGATCACCGCCAAAGGCACCAACCGCGTCGATTACGACCACAGCGCGCTTTACGAAAATGTCGTGCGGAATTTCTGCGCGGCAGTGGCGGGCTTGGCGCTGCCCGCGGCCTCGGGGCGCGATGGGGTGAAGTCTCTGCAGATTGCCTTTGCGGTTCGCGACGCTGCCCGCAGCGGTCAGCGCCAGACCGTGAATTATGGAGAAAGCCTATGACTAAGCTGACCAGTGCGGCAGACGCAGCCGCCCGCATTCCTGATGGGGCCATTGTCACGGTGTCATCGTCGTCGGCTTTGGGCTGCCCCGATCTGGTTCTGGCAGCAATCGGTGCGCGGTTTGATCAGGAAGGCCATCCGCGGGACCTGACCACCATTCACCCGATTGCTGCCGGTGACATGTACGGCGTCAAGGGCGTT
>CAZCFC010000416.1:0-2388 GCA_964497815.1 uncultured Cypionkella sp. | reverse complement strand
ATTTCTTCCCGCAGCCCCAGCATTTCGCCGCCGGGATTGGGCTTCAATCCCGCCAGCCGCAACAGGGTGCTGACCACGAACCGCACAAGGCCGATCACCGGCGAGAAGATCACGATGGACAGCCCTGCGATCGGTGCCACCCATGTGGCCACGGTCTCGGGCAGGGTGATCGCCACGGTCTTTGGCATCACCTCGGCGAAAATCAGCACCAGCGCGGTCATGATCAACGTGGCAAGCGCCACCCCAGAGCCGCCCATCAGCCGCATCAGCAGCGCCGTCGCCAAAGCGGTTGCCAGGATGTTGGCAATGTTCTTGCCCAGCAGCAGGGCCCCGATCATCCGCTCGCGGTCCTCGGTCACGATCATTGCGGCCTTTGCCCCGCGCAAGCCCTTGTCGGCCTGCGCTTTCAGCTTGGCGCGGGACGCGGCCGTCAGTGCGGTTTCCGACCCCGAGAAGAAAGCCGAGGTTGCCAAAAGCCCAAGAATGGCCGCGGAGGTCAGCCAAAAGGCGGTATCAAGCGTGTCGGTCGGCATGGCGTCCTTGCTGCGAAGCTGCGGTTCAGCGCTTTGGCTGGCGGGCCAGCGGATGGTGTGTCAGCACCAGATCCTTCAGCTGATCATCCAACACATGCGTGTAAATCTCGGTGGTGGCAATATCGGCATGGCCCAGCAGGGTCTGGATCACCCGCAAATCTGCGCCGCCCGCCAACAGATGCGTGGCAAAGGCATGGCGCAGCGTATGGGGGGTGACGCGGGCAGGGTCCACTCCACCTTGCACCGCGATGTCCTTGATCAGCAAATAGAAATGTTGCCGGGTCAGATGGCCGTCGGCCCCCGGACCGGGGAACAGTTGCCGCGAGACGGGCTTGCCCTTGATCCGCGCCGCTTCCTCGACGCCATCGCGGTGCGCCAGCCAGTCTGCCACCGCCACGCGCGCCGGAGAGGACAGCGGCACCATGCGTTCCTTGTCGCCCTTGCCCTTGACCAAAATCATCCGCGGATTGCCCCGCACCGCCGCCACTGGCAGGCCAACCAGTTCGGAAACCCGCATGCCGGTGGCGTAAAGCAGTTCCACCAGGGCCCGGTTGCGCAACTTGTCCCCGTCGGTCCGGCCAAAGTCGTGGGTGGCCTTCAGCAGGCGCGACACCTCGTCTTCGCTCAACGTGCCGGGCAGGTGCTTGCTGGCCCCCGGCCCCTTGATCCGCATGGCCGGATTGTCGGTGCGCCAGCCTTCCTCATGCGCGAAGCGAAAAAGCTGCCGGATCGCCGACAGCCGCCGCGCGCGGGTGGCTTTGGACAGGCCCTGCGCCTCGCAGAACACCAGATAGGTTTCAACCTCATCTCGGGTGGCGGAAGGCAGGGCATGGCCATGGCGGTGCAGCCAGTCGATAAAGTCTTTCAGATCACGGCCATAGGCCAAAAGCGTATTGCGCGCGGCGTCCAGTTCGGCGGCGGCGGCGGCCAGAAAGGTGCTGATCCATTGCTCGGAAAGCGCTGGCGCAGCCATCGCTAGCCCCGCCGTTCCAGCAACATCAACTCCATCGCCGTGCGTCGCGCCACGTCCTCCAGCCCCAGTTTGCGCAACACTGTCAAACCTTCGGTGACCTTCACCAACTCGCCGCTGACGCCGCTTTCGATCCGCGCCATCGCGGCCAGAATAGCCTCGCCGATCCGCCGTTGCGCGATCAGCGCCACAATGTCCTCGGGCAGTGGGGCATCGGTAAAGGCGGGGGCAATGGCGCGGGCCATGCTGTCGGGGGCCACCAGATCCCTGACAGACCCCGCCGCCAGCCCGGCCAGAAAAACCGCCCGCGCGTCCCGCGTGACGGGCAGTTTCGACAAACGCTCATAATCCGGCGACAGCAGCCCCAACTCGTAGGAAATCCGCGCGGCATCGCCGGTCAGGGTCAACCGGGACAGCTGCGGCGCAAACAGGGTGGCAAAGGGCACCTCAAGTTCGACATCCTTCATCCGCGCATAGGCCAGCGGCAGACGTTGTTCCACCATGGCCACATCGCCCTTGGTCAACGCGGCATCGAAACGTTGGAAAGCATCCGCCCGGTCCCAGACCCCGCCCGACGCGGCAGGTGCGCGGTCGGTGTAAAGACCCAGCAGAACATTTGGCGTGACGGCCCCCACCCGGGCCAAGCGCTCGGCGGCCTCGATCTGTGCTTTCCAGCCCGCGCGTTCCGACAGATCTGCATGGGCAAAGGCGATGGGCAAAGTGGCCGTGGACAATGATTCGCCCAAGGCATCGTAAATCCGCCAGACAAGCGGCGTGATCGGCTGGGGTTGCGGCGACATGTTTTCGCCGTCAAAAAGGACATGGTCCAGGAACCGCGACAGCAGGGCTTCGTCCTCGGCCGTCACGTTGCCCAAGGCCATCGAG
>CAZCFC010000415.1:0-2405 GCA_964497815.1 uncultured Cypionkella sp. | reverse complement strand
GGAAGCCACATCTTTTCAAGCTGATAGAACTCGCGCACTTCGGGGCGGAAGACGTGGACGATAACATCGCCCGTATCAATCAGCACCCAATCGCCGGTTTCCTTGCCTTCCATCTTGGGCGTGAAATGGAAATCCTGCTTGATCCGATCGGCCAGCTTTTCGGAAATCGCGGCCACCTGCCGCGATGACCGGCCCGAGCAGATCACCATGTAATCAGCCACGTCAGACCGCCCGCGCAGATCAATCTGCACGATGTCTTCGGCCTTGTCGTCATCAACAGAGGTCAGCACAGCGGCCAACATGTCTTCGGACGAATAGTCATCGGCGTCACGGCTTACGCGCGGGCCAACCGGCAAGCCGGTGTCAGGATCAGAATGCGACAGGACAACGTCCTCCAAAAAGCGCGCCGATGCGGCCCCGGCACAGGGGTGCGTCCAGCGTATCATTGCCAGAAGGCAATCTCAACCGCAGCGCAAATCGGGCGCATATCCTTCACTTGGGGCCATCGCAAGGGCCAAGCGCCCTAAACCGCATTTATCCTGCGCTTGATACGATGAAACAACCCGATCGGCGCGGTCCGGCCTTTGCGACACAGCCGCGAATCGTTGCGGGATGGATTTCCCGCCCGCATTCGGCACCGACCTTTGATCATTCAGCCATGCAACCAGCGCATGGCGGCCTGTACCCATTGCCCCTTCTCAATCATGCCGCAGCGCAGCATATTGACGACAGGGAGGAACAACGGAGTAAACATCATGATCCTGTTCCAAAATCTGTTCCCACGTCGGCCGACCCGCCGCGAAGCGGAAACAACCTATCTGAACGGCGCGGTCAGCCTGTATGACCTTGAACGCCGCGAGCGTGAGGTCGAGCGTGGCAAATTCGCAGGCTATTTCGCGGGCTACTGAACCACGCATCCCTTGCGACAAGCGGTCGGTCACAGTGGACCGCTTGCGCAAGGCGCGCAGTGCCGCGCCCATCCCGCCTCGGTCCTTGCCTGACAAAGATTTCCGGCGTAAAAGCGCCGTCATGATCCGTCATATCACCATGGATGACCGCGCCCGCATGCCTTGGCGCTTTTACGGTGCCGCCCGCGCTGTGCTTGCACGCGCCTGCCCGGCCTCTGTCTGACGCGCTTCTGCGCCCGCTTCCCTTTCCAGACATTCCCAAACGCGAAGGATGAGCCATGACCGCTCGCACGCTTTACGACAAAATCTGGGACGACCACGTTGTCCACCAGGCCGAAGACGGCACCTGCCTTTTGTATATCGACCGCCATCTGGTGCATGAAGTGACTTCGCCGCAGGCATTTGAAGGTCTGCGCATGTCGAACCGCAAGGTGCGCAGCCCGGAAAAAACCATCGCCGTGCCGGATCACAACGTGCCCACCACGCTGGATCGCGCCAACGCCGCGACGATGACCGAAGACAGCCGCGTGCAGGTTGCCGCCCTTGACACCAACGCCAAGGAATTCGGCATCAACTACTATCCGGTGTCTGATGTCCGCCAAGGCATCGTTCATATCGTCGGCCCCGAACAGGGATGGACCCTGCCCGGCATGACCGTGGTCTGCGGCGACAGCCACACCGCGACCCATGGCGCATTCGGCGCGCTGGCGCATGGCATCGGCACGTCCGAGGTCGAACACGTCCTTGCCACGCAGACGCTGATCCAGCGCAAGGGCAAGAACATGAAGGTGGAAATCACCGGATCGTTGCGCCCCGGCGTCACCGCCAAAGACATCACCATGGCCGTGATCGGGGAAACCGGCACCGCCGGCGGCACCGGCTATGTCATCGAATACTGTGGTCAGGCCATCCGCGAATTGTCGATGGAAGGCCGCATGACCGTCTGCAACATGGCGATCGAGGGCGGCGCCCGCGCTGGCCTGATCGCCCCCGATGAGAAAACCTACGCCTATTGCATGGGCCGCCCGCACGCGCCGAAAGGTGCCGCATGGGAGGCCGCCGTCGCCTATTGGAAAACGCTTTACACCGACGAAGGCGCGCATTGGGACAAGGTTGTCACGATCAAAGGCGAAGACATCGCGCCCTTGGTCACCTGGGGTACCAGCCCCGAAGACGTGCTGCCGATCACCGCTGTTGTCCCGTCACCGTCCGATTTCACCGGCGGCAAGGTCGAGGCTGTGCAGCGCGCGCTGGATTACATGGGCCTGACCCCCGGTCAGAAACTGTCCGACATCCAGATCGACACCGTGTTCATCGGGTCTTGCACCAATGGCCGGATCGAGGATCTGCGGGCGGCTGCGGCCATCCTGAAGGGCAAGAAAAAGAAAGACGGCATCCGCGCGATGGTGGTTCCCGGTTCCGGCCTTGTGCGCGCACAGGCGGAAGAAGAGGGTCTGGCGCAGATCTTCATCGACGCCGGTTTCGAATGGCGTCTGG
>CAZCFC010000414.1:0-2416 GCA_964497815.1 uncultured Cypionkella sp. | reverse complement strand
TGCCCGTCGCGGGCGCACCATTCTGTCAGGCGGAACAGTTCATCCTCGTTGAAGCCCTTCAGGGCCACGGCGTTGATTTTCACCGCCATCCCCGCCGCGCGCGCTGCCTCAATGCCGTCCAGCACCTGCGCCAGGCGGCCCCATCGGGTGATCTGGGCGAATTTGGCGTCATCCAGCGTGTCCACCGACACGTTGATCCGGCGCACCCCACATTCCGCCAATTCGGCGGCATGTTTGCGCAGCTGCGATCCGTTGGTCGTCAGCGTCAGCTCTTTCAGCGCCCCTGAGTCCAGATGCCGCGACATCGCCCGGAAAAACGTCAGAATCCCCTTGCGAACCAAAGGCTCGCCGCCGGTGATGCGCAGCTTTTCCACCCCCAGACCGACAAATGCCGAACACAGCCTGTCCAGCTCTTCAAGGCTCAGCAACTCTGCCTTGGGCAGAAAGGTCATGTGTTCGGTCATGCAATAGCTGCAGCGGAAATCGCAGCGGTCGGTGACGGACACGCGCAGATAGCTGATGGCTCGGGCGAAGGGGTCTATCAATGGGGTCATGTGCCCAAGGTAAGCCCGCTGCCGCGCTGCGACAAGGCTGAATGCGGCAGTTGCGTGAACGCGCGCGGCAGACTATCGTCGCAATCATGATACGCATGTACCTGACCCCTGCCTTGATCGCCCTCAGCCTGTCGGGCTGCGGCATGATGGAACGCCTGACCAAAGCACCAGCGCCCGCGCCCGTCGTGGCCCCGGTTCCGGACGCCGTTGTCCTTCCGGCCATGGGGGCCGGACAAAGCGCCGCTGCGCTGGATCAGACCACGGATGCCGAAAAGGCCGCTGCTGCGGCCAAGGCGGACGGTGTCGAACGGTCGCTGGGCACTGTGGTCGTGGGCTTGGGAAGCCCGGCCGAACAAGGGTTCTGGATCAAGTCACAGCTGATCGCCATACCCGGCAAGGGCCGCGTCGTGCTGAAAACGGGTGGTTCGGTGAATGTCGATCTGTTGCCCGGCACAGGTGGGGCGCTGTTGTCACTGGCGGCGTTCCGGGCTTTGGGCCTGGGCCTGACCGATCTGCCCGAGGTCACGATTTACGCGCAGTAATCTTGCTGGGCGCAGCAAACGGGCTGGGCGCCGCAAGCGGGCAGCCGTTCTGACAGAACTGTCATCCTTGGGCCGCATGGATCCCGGGGCGCCAAAGGCCGCCGGATGATCTGCCCTTGCGGCCCCTGGATGGGGTATCAGCGCCCCCCACACAGGACCGGGCCGGACAACCGGGGCTACGCCGCGCCCGCTGGCTGATGCATCCGTCTGCTATTGCAGGTACTGCGCGGCCTCTTTGCGGGCAAAGGTCTTCATCCGGTCGCCGTGCATCGCCAAAAAGCCTTCAACCCGCATCGGATCATGTTTGGACAAATCGCGCAGCCACCACGCCACCGCCTTCTGAATGAACCAATCCTTGTCATCGCAATAAAGCGCCGCCCATCCCAGCACCCGGTCGCGGATGTTCAACTCGAACGGTTTGGGAAAGTTCTGCTTGGTGAAGGGCAGGGTGGCCACCAAAGCCGCGCGGCGGGTCCACATGTTTTCATGGCTGGTCCAGCCTTCCACCACATCCAGCCGCCCGGGATCGGCCACGATGCGCTTTTGCGCGGCGACGCACACGTGATCGGCAATCGCCCAGGCATCAAACTGCGGCACCCAGGTGCAGATCAGATCCCAGGCAGCGGTGTCATCGGGCTTGATCCGCGCCTGCGTCAACAGTTTCGCGGCGGCCACCCGCGCCTCGTGGATATTGGTATCCCAAAGGTCGCGGGCCAATTGCACCCGGTCTTCGACGCTGCATTCCGTGCGCCAGGCGTCGGTCAACGTCTCGATCTGCGGCACCTTCAGCCCCAGATAGCGGCGATCCGCCTTGTGATATGCGGCGGCCTCAAGCGCCTTGGCGTCATCGGCCAAAGCCTCCAGTTGGGCAAGTGCTGCGGCGATCATTCCACGGTCACCGATTTTGCCAGATTGCGCGGTTGGTCCACATCGGTGCCTTTGGCTATGGCGGTGTGATAGGCCAGAAGTTGCGCAGGCACCGAATACAGGATCGGTGCGAACAGCGGCGACACTTCGGGCATGGTCAGGGTGCGCCAGCACCCCATTCCTGCCTCGGCCACACCTGCGGCATCCGACACCAACAGCACCTTGCCATGGCGCGCCATCACCTCTTGCATGTTGGACACGGTTTTTTCAAACAGCGCGTCGCGCGGGGCCAGCACGATCACGGGTACACGGTTGTCGATCAGCGCGATGGGACCGTGCTTCAATTCGCCCGACGCATACCCTTCGGCGTGAATGTAGCTGATTTCCTTCAGCTTCAGTGCGCCTTCCAGGGCCAGCGGATACATCGCCCCGCGCCCCAGAAACAGCACATCC
>CAZCFC010000413.1:0-2417 GCA_964497815.1 uncultured Cypionkella sp. | reverse complement strand
TGATCCCGCCCCGTGCGATCAGTTGCTGGCTGAACTCCAGCCCCATCAGGATCAGACCGTTGTTGATCAGCCCGATCATCAGCGCGCCGACGATGGTGCCGATGACGGTGCCCTTGCCGCCGAACAGGCTGGTTCCCCCCAGAACGGCGGCGGCGATGACCGAAAGCTCGTCACCCTCGCCCAGTTGGAACCGCCCCGATTGCAGGCGTCCGGCATAAAGCATCCCCGCCAGCGAGGCCGCACAGGACGACAGCACCAGCACACGGAACTTGATCGCCGCGGTGTCGATGCCGGAATAGCGCGCGGCCGTCTCTCCCCCGCCCGTCGCCAGCACCCTGCGGCCAAAGCCCGAGCGGCGCAGCGCCACATGGCCGATGCCGCCCAGCACCGCCATCCAGAACAACAGCACCGGAATGGGGCCGACAGAACCGCCGCCAAAGACCCAGGAATAGGCGGGCGACAGGATCGGCACGGCGGCGGTGTCGGAAATCCACATCGCGACCCCCTTGGCGATCCCCATCATCGCCAGCGTGGTCAGAAAGGACGGGATGCCGATTTTGGTGGTCAGCCAGCCGTTGAACACGCCCACAGCCAGCCCCGTGGCCAGCCCGGCCAGAATGCCGCCCAACGGCCCGGCCACGGCAATCGCCATCGCGACGGTCACCGTGGCAAGCCCGGCAACCGCGCCCACCGACAGGTCAATCTCGCCCGCCGACAGCACAAAGGTCATGGCCACCGCCATCACCGCGATCATGGCGGTCTGGCGCACGATATTCAGCAGGTTGTTGGGGTTCAGAAACCCCTTGTCGTTCAGCGTCAGCGCAAAGACGACAAAGATCACGGCAAAGCCGATATAGATGATGTTCTGCCGCCAGTTGGCGAAGAATGCCCCGGCGGGCGCCTGTGTTGCCTTAGCCATGGCTGGCCTCCTTGATGCTCAGAGCGTTCTGGATTTCGATTTGCAGGCGGCGTTCGGCGGCCTGAAGCGCATGTTCGGGATCGGTATTTGCAGGATCGTCCAGATCGGCGCGGTCCAGCATCTGATGCGCGCGCCCGTCCGCCATCACAAGGATGCGGTCGCAGGCGGTCAGCAGTTCCGACAGTTCGGACGAGATCACGATCACCGCCTTGCCCGACTGTGCAAGATCGCGCACCAGACGGATGATTTCGGATTTCGATCCGATGTCGATGCCCGCGGTGGGTTCGTCAAGGATCAGGATTTCCGGCTCGGTCGCAAGCCATTTGCCGATCACCACCTTTTGCTGGTTGCCCCCCGACAGGGTGGACACCGCATGGTCGCGGCTGGCTGTCTTGATCGACAGGCGCTGGATCATGCTGTCGGCAAGCGCGCGCACCTTTGCGCGGTCGACGATGCCACGCGCCGAGACCCGCCCGATCACCGACATCGCCATGTTGTCGGCCACACTGTGCGCCGGGATGATGCCTTGGGTTGCCCGCGCCTCGGGCACAAGGGCGATGCGGTGGGCGATGGCATCGGCGGGGCGGCGGATGGCAACCTTTTGGCCCTTGATGCGGATCTCGCCCGCCACGGCAGGTTCCACCCCCGCAATCACCCGCGCCAGCGCCGAGCGGCCCGAACCCAGCAGACCGGCCAGACCCAGAACCTCGCCCTTGTGCAGCGCAAAGCTGACGTTTTCGGGCTTGTGCGGGCCGGTCACGTCCGACAGTTCCAGCAGAACCTCGCCCCGCACGGCATCGCCGCGCGCCACATCGGCCAGCCCTTTGGACTTCTTGCCGACGATATGTTCGATCATCACGTCAATCGGCAGATCGGCCAGAGGGGCGGTAATCACATGCCGCCCGTCGCGCAGAATGGTGGCGCGGTCGGCGATGCGGGCGATTTCGTCCATGCGGTGACTGACGTAGATGATCGCCACGCCCTTGGCCTTCAACTGCCGCAGAAAGACGAACAGCCGTTCCACATCCGACACCGAAAGCGCGGTGGAGGGTTCGTCAAGGATCAGCACCCGCGCATCCTGACTGATCGCCTTGGCAATCTCGGTCAGTTGCTTTTGTCCCGCCCCCAGATCGCCCACCAGCGCGGTGGGATCAACCTCGACCTGCAACATGTCGAAAATCGCCTGCGCCCGGCGGATCGAGTCTGCATCGTCGATCATGCCACGGGCGTCGCGGGCCTCGCGCGTCAGAAAGATGTTCTGGGCGACGGTCAGCGTCGGGATCAGCGACATCTCCTGAAAGTTCATGGCGATGCCTGCGGCCCGCGCGGCTTCGGGCGTGGGGGCGGCCAGCTTTTGCCCGCCCACCTCGATTGCGCCCTCATCCGGAACACGGACGCCGTTCAACACCTTGAGGATGGTGGATTTTCCCGCCCCGTTTCCGCCCAAAAGGGCGTGAACCTCGCCGGTAAGTACCTCGAAATCCACCCCGTCCAGCGC
>CAZCFC010000412.1:0-2429 GCA_964497815.1 uncultured Cypionkella sp. | reverse complement strand
GACCTGCGCCTGCGGGTGCCGGACTGGATCGACGGGTTGGAAGCGGCGCTGCGGGGGGCGCTGCAGGGCGCATTGCAGCGCGGCAATGTCAGCCTGACGCTGAAAGTCGCGCGTGACGGGGCCGAGGCGGGCGAAGGCCTGCGGGTGAACCCGCCCGCATTGGCATCGGTTCTGGCCGCGCTGAAGCAGATCGAAGACGCGGCGATGGCGGCAGGCGTGACGCTGGGCCAGCCCAACGGTGCCGATGTTCTGGCGGTACGCGGCGTGATCGACAGCGCCAGCGCCGATTTCGACACAGCGCCCCTGCGCGGGGCCATTCTTGCCGATCTGCCCGGATTGCTAAGGGATTTCCAAGACATGCGCGCCGCCGAGGGGCGGGCCTTGAATGCTGTGATCGCCACCCAATTGGACCGCATCGCCAGCCTGACCACCGATGCGGGTGTCGAGGCGGTGGCCCGGCGCGATGCGTCGTCCAGCGCGCTGCGCGAGGCCCTGGCCCGGGTGCTGGCGGTGGCAGATGGCGTTGATGAAACCCGGTTGGCGCAGGAACTTGCGCTGATCGCCGTGAAAAACGACGTGACCGAAGAACTCGATCGGCTGGCCGCCCATGTGTCGGCGGCCCGTGCGCTGCTGTCCGAACCGGGGCAGGTTGGCCGCAAATTCGATTTCCTGATGCAGGAATTCATGCGTGAGGCCAACACGCTGTGTTCCAAATCGCAAAGCCTTGCCCTGACCCGGATCGGGCTTGACCTGAAGACCGTGATTGATCAGATGCGCGAACAGGTACAAAATGTGGAATAAACCGATGCGCCGCGGGCTGTTGCTGATCCTTTCTTCTCCTTCGGGTGCTGGCAAATCGACGCTGGCGCGCCGACTTATGGAATGGGACCCGACGATCCGGTTTTCGGTTTCGGCCACAACCCGCAGTCCGCGCCCCGGCGAGGAAGACGGGCGCGAATACTATTTTCGCAGCCGTCAGGATTTTGAAACCATGGTGGAAACCGGCGAGATGCTGGAACATGCCGAGGTGTTCGGCAATTTCTACGGCAGCCCCAAAGCCCCGGTACAGGCGGCGATGGATGCCGGCCGCGATACGTTGTTCGATATTGATTGGCAAGGCGGCCAACAAATCCGCAACTCGTCTCTGGGGCGCGACGTGGTGTCGATTTTCGTGCTGCCGCCGTCGATCGCGGAACTGGAGCGCCGTTTGCGGTCGCGGGCACAGGACTCTGATGCGGTGATTGCGGGCCGCATGGCGAAATCGCGGGATGAAATCAGCCATTGGGCCGAGTATGACTATGTCATCATAAACCGCGATATTGACAACGCTTTCAATGAGTTGACGACCATTCTTCAAGCAGAGCGACTGCGCCGCGACCGTCAGCCTGCGCTGTCGGATTTCGTGCGCGGCCTGAACAAGGAGTTTGACGCCCGATGATCTATGCCCTGGATGGACTGACCCCCGAAATTGGCCCGAACGCCTGGATTGCCGATACCGCCGTGCTGATTGGCCGGGTGGTGGTTGAAGCGGACGCAAGCATCTGGTTCGGTGCCGTCTTGCGGGGCGACAATGAGGAAATCCGCGTCGGGCAAGGCTCGAATGTGCAGGAAAACAGCGTGTTGCACACCGACATGGGGTATCCGCTGACCATCGGTGCGCAATGTACAATCGGGCACAAGGCGATGTTGCATGGCTGCATGATCGGCGATGGCAGCCTGATCGGCATGGGCGCAAAGGTGCTGAACGGTGCAAGGATCGGCCGCGGCTGTCTGATCGGGGCAGGGGCGCTGATCACCGAAGGCAAAGAGATCCCCGACGGCAGTCTGGTGATGGGCGCGCCCGGTCGGGTGGTGCGGGTTCTGGACTCCGAGGCGCAGGAGCGGCTGTTAATGTCGGCACGCGGCTATCAGGCCAATGCGCGACGGTTTTCCAACGGTTTGAAATTGCTGAAATAAAAAGGGGGCCATCTGGCCCCCGGATCGTCATGGTGTCGTCGGGTTTCAGCCCCAGACAGCCCGGCGCGCGATCATTTCGGCGTCTTCGGGGAAGATGCCCAGATCAAGGGCGACGCGGCGCGGCATGCCTGCAATTTCGTCGCGGGTGCGGCGGTACAGGGCGTGTTTGGCTGCAGCTTCGCGGATTTGAGCGATAATCGAATTCATGGTATTTCCTTTCGTCTTTGCGATGAATTGGCCCGGATGGCTTTTTCCCTTTCGCATGATCACAATATGGCGGTTGTGGTGGCGCTAACAACGCACAATGCTGCGGTGCGGCTATGTTCTGGGCGCATAGCTTGCGCATCTATGTCATGGCTGGTTTTGGTCAAGAAAAAGGGCGCCCGAAAGCGCCCTTCAGCCTGCCTGCGAAGTGGTGGCTCAGATCAACTTTCCCATCGCCACGGCGGTGTCCGCCATGCGGTTGGAGAAGC
>CAZCFC010000411.1:0-2430 GCA_964497815.1 uncultured Cypionkella sp. | reverse complement strand
AGATCGCGCCAAAACCGTTCAGAAAGATCAACCCGGCCGATGCGGCGGGCATTTCCTCTTTGCTCAGATAATCGTTGGTGTGCGCAATCAGCAGCGAATAAAGCGGGTTGATGATGCCGCCCAGCAGCATCGCCACCACCAGTTCGAAATAGAAGGGCAGTGGCATCACCGTCGCCGCCCCCATCAGCGCGGCCCCCGCCGCCGACATCCACAGGATCAACGCGCGCCGATCGATGCGGTCCGACACCCAGCCGATCGGATATTGCAGCACCAGTCCGCCCACATACATCGCAGCCACAAAGGACGCGATCTGGCCAACGGTCATCGCGCTCATGGCACCATAAACCGATGCCATGCCGAACATGGCCGAAAACACGCCGCCCGTCAGCAGCATGCCGGCACAGCCCAAAGGCGAGGTGCGGAACAGCTGGCGAAAGCTCATGGCCTTGATCGAATCGAAGGTGGGCGCGGGGGTGTCGGCCAGCAGGATCGGCATGAAGGCCAGCGACACCAGAACCGATGGGATGATGAACAGATCAAAGCCATAGGGGTCGCCCATCGACAGCAGGCCCTGGCTGGCGATGATGCCCAGCATCTGCACGATCATGTAGGCCGACAGCGTCTGCCCCCGGGTTTCATTGGTCGCGGTGTTGTTCAACCAGCTTTCGGCCGTCACATAGATGCCGGAAAAGCAAAACCCGATCAGCACGCGCATCACCGCCCAGGCCTGCCAGTCCAGCAGCAGGGGATAAAGAATAAGCACCGCCGAAATCATCGACCCCAGCGCCGAAAACACCCGCACATGGCCGACGCGGCGGATCATCTCGGGCGCCATGCGCGACCCGCCCAGAAAGCCCAGAAAATAAGCCGACATCACCACCGAAAGCTGAAAGGTGGTGAACTGCTCATAAGCGCCGCGAATGCCCAGCAGCGAGCCTTGCACCCCGTTGCCCACCATCAACAACATGACGCCCAACAGCAGGGGCCAGGACTGGGCTAGGACTTTCACCATCGGTTCGCTCCGGTTTTTGGTTCTGTTAGCACGGAAAAGCACAGCCAGGCGTCAGGATTCCGACGCTTTGGTGTCAGTCAGGGATCAGCAGGGACGCATCACCATAGGAAAAGAACCGATAGCCCGCAGTTATGGCATGGTCATAGATCGCGTCCATCCGCGCCTTGCCCATCAGGGCGGCAACCAGCATCAGCAACGTCGATTTCGGCAAATGGAAATTGGTCATCAGCGCATCGGTGGTGCGGAACTGATAGCCGGGATAGATGAAGATATCGGTGGTGCCGGTCCATGGTTCCACCCGCCCCGACTGCGCCGCAGACTCGATCAGCCGCAGCGCGGTGGTGCCAACCGGAATGACGCGTCCGCCAGCGGCCCGGGTGGCGTTGATCTGCGCGGCCGCCTCTGCCGTCACCTGGCCCCATTCGGCGTGCATCTTGTGGGTGGTGACGTCTTCAACCTTCACCGGCAGGAAGGTGCCCGCACCGACATGCAGGGTGACTTCGGTGAAATCCACACCCTTGGCAGCCAACGCCGCCAGCAGATCGGCGTCAAAGTGCAGGCTGGCGGTGGGGGCTGCGACGGCGCCTGCGTGGCGGGCGAAAACGGTCTGGTAATCGGCCTTGTCCTGATCGTCGGCGGCGCGTTTCGCGGCGATATAGGGCGGCAAGGGCATCGCGCCCGCCGCATTCAGGGCCGCGTCAAAATCATAGCCCGTCAGGTTGAAGGTCAGCGTCAGGTCGGTTTCGGTCTTGGCGGCCACTGTGGCCGACAGCTGATCGGAAAACCGGATCACCTCGCCCACCAGCACCTTGCGCAAGGGCTTGGCAAGCGCGCGCCAGCCTGTCGTCTGCGGTTCCAGCAAGGTGATTTCCACCTTCGCCACGGCAGCCCCACGCTGCCGGGTGCCGAACAGACGCGCCGGGATCACCCGGGTGTTGTTCAGCACCAATCGATCACCAGGCCGGAAAATATCCACCAGATCAAAGACATGCAGATCACTTATGCCGCCACCTTCGGCAAGCAGCAGCCGCGCGGTTGGGCGCGGTTTGGCGGGCCGCGTGGCGATCAGCGCCTCGGGCAAATGGAAATCAAAATCTGACAGGTTCATGGACCATTTCCTTGCAAGACAGGCGGGCCGCTGCGGAAAATCTCGCGGAACATGCCGGGGGTCAGGATAGACAGCGGGTTGACGTCGATCTGCGGATCCTCTGCCGTGCCGCGCAGGGTATAGTTGAAGCCGAACACGCCTTCGCCCCGCCGGGTGAACATCGCGCCGATACCGTTCAGCAGGTAGATGGGCGATACCACACCCTGCATTGCCAGTCGCCCCGACTTGCTTTGATACACCCCCGCCATCGACACGCCCAGCGACGCCCCGATGGCCGAACCGCGCCGCACCTCGACCGCGTCGGGCGTCA
>CAZCFC010000410.1:0-2432 GCA_964497815.1 uncultured Cypionkella sp. | reverse complement strand
TTGTGCGCGATCTGGCGCACCATCTTGTAGACCTTCTCATTCGCCTCGGAACCCGAGTTCGAATAGTAGACGCGGGACAGCCCCGGCATCTTCGAGATCAGACGTTCGGCAAACAGCGCACCGGGGATCGAACCGCCAACCCCGGCAAAATAGTTCATTTTCAACAGGGTATCCCGCACGGCATTGGCGATGCTTTCGCGGCCATAGCCCACGTTCACCGTCCAGACCGCGCCGGACACCGCATCAATGTATTCGCGCCCGCGCGCATCCCAGACCCGCAGACCCTTGCCTTCGACGATGATGCGCGGATCGACATCGGGGGATTCATAGCCCTTGTGCTGGCTCAGGTGGTGCCAGACATGCGCTTTGTCAGCGGCCACGACGGCGCTGATATCATTGGCATTTGTATAGCCATCCATGGCGAAACCTCATCCTGTGACGTCAAAGGCCGCCCAATGCGACCCGAATTTCCCTGCCATAATCGGCCATTGCCGCGCGTTCCGTTATGTCCAGAGCGTCAGCGCCCATAAGGCCAGACCCTAGGACAAAAGCCCGTCTGGCCCGAACCGCGCCGGAAAGAAGGCGGCGGCGGCGGCCTGCACCGTCGCCAGGGCCTCTTCGCGGCTGTAGGGCGCGGATTGGGTGATCATGTCCATCCAGACCCCCTCAATCGTCACCCGGATCACCCGCGCCACCCGCGGCGCCGGGGTGGCATCCGTCAGAAGGGCTGCGCAAATGCGTTCCAGATGGCCGATATAGGCCACATCGTTCACCGCGCATTTCTCCTGATACAGCGGTCGGCATTGCGCTTCGCCCCAGAATGCAGCCCATGCCCCGCGCCGCGCCGGGGTACACAAGGCGGGTGCAAAATCGGCACGGATCAGCGCATCCAGCTGCCGGCCCGGATCGTCTCCGGCCAAAGCCAGCGCCGCGCCCCAATTTTCGCGGTACTCCTCCCACAGATAGGTCAGGGTTTCCGTCAGCAGCAAGTCTTTGCTTTGGAAATGGAAATTGACCAGCCCATGCGCCAGACCCGCCGCCTTTGCCACCTGCGCCATGGTAACACGTGCATAGCCACATGCCGCCAGAACCTCGATCGTGGCTTCGATCAACTGGCCGCGCCGGGCCGCGCGGGGCTGTTTGCGGGGCGGCTTAACCTGCATCGACTGTCACCACCCTTGTTCCCCATCCGGCACAGCGCGCATCCAGATCGCCCGGCAAAGGCACATCGCAGAACACCGCCGCCAGTTCCGCCAGCCCCGCCAGCCGCACCGGAGCCACCCGCGCGAATTTGGACGCATCCGCCACCAGCCACGCCGCCCGCGCGCGGTCAAGGATGGCCCGCGACACCCGCACTTCGGCCAGATCATAATCCAGCACATCGCCATCCGCATCCACCGCCGAGGCCCCCAGAACCGCCACATCCACCTTGAACTGCTGCAAGAACTGCACCGTCAGTTCGCCCACCAGACCGCCATCGCTGCGCCGCAAGGCCCCGCCCGCCACGATCACCTCGCAGCCCGGATTGGCGGCCAATATATTGGCAACATTCATGTTATTGGTGATGACAGTCAGGTTGCGGTGATGCAACAGCGCCCGCGCCACGGCTTCGGTCGTGGTGCCAAGCGTCAGGATCAGGCTCGAGTTGTCGGGGATGTCCGCCGCACAGGCGCGCGCAATCGCGGCCTTGGCCCGTGCGTTCATCCGCGCCCGCGCGCTGTATTCGATGTTGGCCACCCCGCCCCGCGCCACCGCGCCGCCATGCACGCGGTCCAATTGCCCCGCCCCGCACAAGGTCTCAAGATCGCGGCGGATGGTCTGCACTGTGACGCCAAAGCGCTGCGCCAGATCTTCCACCGCCACGCGCCCGGTTGCGCGCGCCATTGCGATGATTTCGGATTGGCGAAAGGTGATCATTCGGGATCATGTTCGCATTTCTTCGCTTTTGTCAAATCCGCGCGCCAAATTGACATTTTCGCGCCCTGCGTCACGGTGAACCATCGGAGGCAGTCATGACCACAGACATCTTTATCATCGGCGGGGGCATCAACGGCACCGGCATTGCGCGGGACGCCGCCGGACGCGGCTTGTCGGTGACATTGGCCGAAATGGGCGATCTGGCGCAGGCGACCTCATCGGCCTCGACCAAGCTGTTTCATGGCGGGTTGCGCTATCTGGAATATTTCGAATTCGGACTTGTCGCCAAAGCGTTGGAGGAAAGGGAAACCCTGTTGGTTGCCATGCCTCATATTTCATGGCCCATGCGCTTTGTCTTGCCGCTGGCCCCCGACATGCGGTTTGACAGCACCACGCCCACCTCGAAACTGCTGTCCTTTACCATGCCCTGGCTCAAAGGCCGCAGACCGAACTGGCTGATCCGGCTTGGCCTGTTCCTGTATGACACCCTTGGCGGCCGCAGGATCTTGCCCGCC
>CAZCFC010000409.1:0-2436 GCA_964497815.1 uncultured Cypionkella sp. | reverse complement strand
CGCCGCCGCGCCTCTTCCAGTTCCGGATTGCCTTTCTTGATGGCCGACGAAATCACCACCACGGCCGCTTCGCCCACGTTTTCGGCGCGCTGGCCCTCAAAGAACCGCGCGCCCAGCTGCACCAGACGGTCGGTGATCTTGCTGGCCTTGGCGTCCGATCCTTGCACCGCAAAGCCTTGGGTCATCAGCACTTCAGCGATGCCCGACATGCCAATCCCGCCAATTCCCACAAAGTGAATCGGCCCAAGTTCCATCGGCAGTTTTGTCGCGTTCATCACTCATTCCTTACGGGTCAGCGCCTCGACCAACGCCGCAAGGCGGGTCGTGGCATCAGGGCGGCCTTGGGCCAATGCGTTGCGCGCCATCAGGGCCGCAGCCGCAGGTTGGCCCAGAACCGCCGCCATCTGTGCCGATAGCGCCGCCGCGTCAAGCACCTTTTCCGGGATCAGAATGGCCGCCCCGCCATCGACCAGACCGCGCGCATTGGCGGTCTGGTGATCACCAGTGGCGGCGGCAAACGGGATCAGGATCGCCGGACGACCGATCACCGATATATCGGCCACCGATGACGCCCCGGCGCGGCTGATCACCAACTGGCATTCCGTCAGACGGCGTGGAATATCGGTAAAGAACGGCGCAACTTCGGCGGAAACACCTGCGGCTTCATAGGCTTGAACAACGCGCGCCACGTCCTCGGCCCGCGCCTGTTGCGCCACGCGCAGACGGCTGCGGATGGCGTCTGGCAAAGCGGCCACCGCTGCAGGCACCACATCCGACAGGATCCGCGCCCCCTGAGACCCACCGATCACCAGCAAATCCATCGGGTAATCACCGGGCGCGATATAGCCCGCCCCGGCCCGCTCCAGCACCGCGGCGCGCACCGGATTGCCAGTGTGTTCCCCCACAACACCCGCAGGCAGAACCGTAGGCCAGGTGCCACAGGCCACCTGATCCACCCGCCGCGCAAACACCTGATTGACCCGGCCCAGCACGCCGTTCTGTTCGTGGATCATGCGGGGACGGCGCAAGACCCACGCCGCCGTCAGCGCCGGGATCGACGGATACCCACCAAAGCCCACAACCACATCAGGCCGGTCGCGCACACCCGACCACAGCGCGCCCAACACCCCACCGGCAATGCGAAACGGCACCGCCAGCTTGGCCAGCGCACCGCCCCGCGCGAAGGTGGCCGAGGCCACTTCGACAATCTCGACCTCGGCCGGAAAGCCGCCAGCATAGCGGGCACCGCGCGCATCGGTCGAAAGCTTTACCCGCCACCCGCGCGCAATCATCGCCTCGGCCAGGGCCTGCGCGGGGAACATGTGCCCACCGGTCCCGCCCGCCGCGATCAACAGCAAGGGCATCAGCGCCCCCGCCGGAATATATCAGACATCTGTCCCTGCGGCCGCGCCCGCGTCATCGCCAACAGCATGCCCACCGTGACCCCCGCCGCGATCACCGAAGACCCGCCATAAGACACAAACGGCAAGGTCATGCCCTTGGCGGGCAACAACCGCACCGCAACGCCCATGTTGATCATCGCCTGCACGCCAAAGATGCAGGCCAGCCCCGTTCCCGCCAACCGCGTGAAAGGATCACGTTCGCGCGTCAGCCGGAACAGGCTGCGCACCACAACCGTCGCGTACAGCGCGATGATCATCAACACTAGGACCAGCCCATATTCCTCTGCCGCCACCGCGATGATGAAATCGGTATGGGCGTCGGGCAGTGTCCACTTCACCTGCCCCTCGCCAATGCCGACGCCAAAGAAACCGCCCTCCTGGATGGCGTTGGTGGCATAGCCCAACTGGCTGCGCGGATCGACGTCCGAGGCCAGAAAGCCATCAATCCGCCGCGCAAAGTGTTCGGACGAATGATAGGCGGTAAAGCCGCCCACGCCCACCAGCCCCAGCACGGTTGCAATCAGGATCATCGGCGCGCCGCCCACAAAATAGATCACCCCCCAGCCAAACAGCACCAGCATCGCCTGACCGAAATCCGGCTGCAGCGCCAGAAACAACACCACCGTGACCGCCAACGCAAACGAGATGAACTTGCCGGGCGGCCCGTTGATGTCCTGACTTGCGGCCATCAGCCAGGCCACCACGATCATGAACCCCGGCTTCAGAAATTCCGAAGGCTGCACCGAGGCAAAGCCAAAGCTGAACCAGCGCACAGCCCCCTTGCCAAAATCGGTGCCAAAAAGCGGCAACAGCGCCAGGGCCACAAACGAAACCGCAAAGCCCACAACGCCAAGCCGCCGCACCATCTCGGGCGTCATCATCGACACCCCGATCATCGCAGCCATCGCCAGCCCGCCGAAAAACGCCTGCCGCTGCACATAATAATAGGGGTCAAGCCCGTTGCGCTCGGCCAGCGGCCCCGCGGCCGCCCGACCCAGCAACAACCCCAGCGCACACAACACCATGATCGCCG
>CAZCFC010000408.1:0-2466 GCA_964497815.1 uncultured Cypionkella sp. | reverse complement strand
GGCCAGCTGATCATCGTCGATCTTGATGCCGTCCAGATAGGAATGCAGCGCCCCGCAAAGATCGGCGTCCAGCATGAATTTCTCGTAGGACATGCTGAGAAGCCCGTCCAGAAACCCCGCCGAGTGCAGAATGAAATTCGCGCCGCAATGAATGGCAGACAGCATCGACATGGTGCCCTCCATCATCGCCTGCGCGTCGGGCAGTTTCGACGTGGTGAAGTTCCCCGCACAGCGCAACGGCAGATTCAACCGCCGCGCCAGCTGACCGATCACCATCGACCCGATGGCGGGCTCTGGTGTGCCAAATGTCGGGCTGCCGGACCGCAGGCTCATCGAGGACAGGAAGTTGCCAAAGATCACCGGCGCACCGGGGCGCTCCAACTGTGTCAAGGCGCAACCGGCCATGGTTTCCGCCAAAGATTGCGCAATCGCCCCGGCACTGGTGACAGGCCCCATCGCCCCGCCCAGAATGAACGGCACAATCACCGCGGCCTGATTGGCCCGCGCATAGGCGCGCAGGGAATGGGTCATGGTGCCATCCCAGACCAAGGGCGAGTTGACGTTCACATTGCCCAGAATGACGCAGTTCTGGTCCACGAAATCGCGACCAAACAGGATGCGCGACATCTCGATGCTGTCCTCGGCGCGGTCTTCGGCAGTGACAGAGCCCATGTATGGCCGGTCCGACAGCGTCATGTGCGCCATCACCATATCCAGATGCCGCTTGTTCACCGCAATGTCGGTCGGCTCGCAGATCGTGCCGCCCGAGTGGTGAAAATTGGGGCTGGATTGCGCCAGCTTGATGAAATTGTGGAAATCCTCAAGCGTGCCAAAACGGCGGCCACGGTCCAGATCCATCACGAAGGGGCTGCCATAGGCCGGGGCGAACACCACGCCCTTGCCGCCGATCTGCACCGAATTGGCCGGGTTGCGGGCGTGTTGGGTAAAGGTGGCGGGGGCGGTGCGCAGCACCTCCCGCAGCAGGCCCGGCTCAAACTTCACCAGCAGGCCCTTTACATCGGCCCCCGCGCGTTTCCAATGCTCCAAGGCCACGGGATCATCGCGGAATTCGATGCCGGTTTCGGCCAGAATGCGGTCCGCCGCAGCCTCGATCCGGCACAGGTTTTCCTCTGACAACACGTCATAGGTCGGAATGTTGCGCAAGATATAGGGCCGGCCCATGCCGCTGCCTTTTTGCGCCCGCTCGGCTTGCCGCGCCTGCCGCCCCGACCGTACCCGTTGCTCTGTCATGATCTTCTCCTCGACACCTGTGTCAAGATTGCGCCATCTGGCCAGTGGGTCGCGGTCAGGTCCGACAATTGAAGGTCTGTTTCCGACACTTCACAGCGGAAACCGACATCTGCGGCTCAGGTAATCACGTCCGGGCTGACACGACCTGTATACCCCGCAATCCCGGCCAGCGCATGGGCCGCCCGGATCACCGGGGCCAGCGCCACTTGCGGATCAAGGTCAAGCCCCTCGGGGCCCGCCGCATAGCGTTCCAGATACAGCCGCAGCGTTGCCCCTTCGGTGCCCGTGCCCGAAAGCCGCAGCACGATCCGGCTGCCATCCGCGAACAGGATCCGCACGCCCTGCGCCTTGGACACAGATCCATCGACCGGATCAGTATAGGCGAAATCGTCGGCGGCCTGAATGGTCAGACCCTCGATCTGTCGCCCCGGCAGGTCCGGCAGACTGCGGCGCAGCGCCACCATCATGGCATCGGCCTTGTCGGTGGCAATCGCCTCGAAATCGTGGCGGCTGTAATAGTTGCGGCCAAACTTGGCCCAATGCTCGGCCAGGATCGCCGCCACCGATTGCTTGCGCACCGCCAGGATGTTCAGCCACAGCAAAATCGCCCAAAGCCCATCCTTTTCGCGCACATGGTCTGATCCGGTGCCAAAGCTTTCCTCGCCACAGATCGTGGCGCGGCCATCGTCCAGCAGATTGCCAAAGAACTTCCAGCCCGTCGGCGTTTCGTAAGACGCAATCCCCAGCGCCGCCGCCACCCGGTCCGCCGCCGCCGATGTCGGCATCGACCGCGCGATCCCCTTCAGCCCCGCCTTGTAGCCCGGTGCCAGATGCGCGTTGGCCGCCAGTACCGCCAGACTGTCGGAAGGCGACACATAGGCCTTGGCCCCGACCACCATGTTGCGGTCGCCGTCGCCGTCCGATGCCGCGCCAAAGTCGGGGGCATCGGGGCCGAACATCTCATCCATCAGGGCCTTGGCCCATGTCGGGTTGGGATCGGGATGCATGCCGCCGAAATCCGGCAACGGGGTGGCGTTGATGCAGGTGCCCTTGGCCGCCCCCAGTCGGTTTTCCAGAATTTCAACCGCATAAGGCCCGGTCACGGCGCACATGCTGTCCATCCGCATCCGGAAGCCGCCCGCAAACATGGCGCGGATCGCCGGGAAATCGAACAGGCTTTCCATCAGCACCGCATAATCCGCCACCGGATCGACG
>CAZCFC010000407.1:0-2486 GCA_964497815.1 uncultured Cypionkella sp. | reverse complement strand
ACGCGCCCGCGCCATGGGGTTCGAGCCGATGATGGCGACCGAACTGGAATTCTATCTGTTTGAGAACAGCTATGAATCCCTGCGCGACAGCAACTTTTCGGGGTTGAAGCCGGTCAGCGCCTATAATGAGGATTACCACATCTTCCAGACCACCAAGGAAGAGGGGGTCATGCGGGCCGTGCGCAACGGCCTGTTCGGCGCGGGCATCCCGGTCGAGAATTCCAAGGGCGAGGCGGACGCGGGGCAGGAAGAAATCAACTACCGCTATTCCGATGCTTTGGACACCGCCGACAATCATGTGATCGTCAAGAACGGCGTCAAGGAGATTGCCTGGACCAAGGGCAAATCCGTGACGTTCATGGCGAAATATGATCACCGCAAGGCGGGGTCGTCCAGCCATTGCCATCAGTCGCTGTGGACCAAGGATGGCAAGCCTGCGTTCTTTGACGCCGACGACAAGCACGGCATGAGCCCGTTGATGAAGCATTACATCGCCGGGCAACTGGCCTATGCGCGAGAAATGACGGTGTTTCTGGCGCCCTATGTGAACAGCTACAAGCGGTTCACGGTGGGGATGTTTGCGCCCACCAAGGCGGTGTGGTCTGCGGACAACCGCACGGCAGGGTTCCGGGTGTGTGGCGAGCATACCAAGGCGATCCGGGTGGAATGTCGCATTCCCGGCAGCGATGTGAACCCCTATCTGACCTGTGCGGCATTGCTGGCTGCTGGGCTTGACGGGATCGAGCAGAAGATGGAGCTGGAGCCGGAAATGGTCGGCGATATGTATGCGGCGGGCAATGTGCGGGAAATCCCGCATAACCTGCGTGAGGCTGCGGATTTGCTGAACACCTCGGCCATGTACCGGGCGGCGTTTGGCGATGACGTGGTGGACCATTATCACCATGCCGCGCAGTGGGAGATTTCGGAAACCGACCGTGTGGTGACCGATTTCGAAATTCAGCGCCTGCTGGAGCGGGCGTAAATGTAGGGCGGGGTTTGCCCCGCCTTGCCAGCAGATTGGCGGGCTGAAGCCCGCCCTACGAGGTGACGAAGTGAAACCCATACAACTGATTTCCCCGGTGGATGGTTCGGTCTATGCCGAACGGATGCCCTTGACGCGTGAGGCGGCTGTGGCTGTGGCCGCGCGGGCAAAGGCCGCACAAAAGGCATGGGCCGCGCGCGCCCTGGCTGACCGCATTGCGCTTGTGAAGGCGGCGGTGGCCCACCTGAATGCGATGACCCCGCGCGTCGTCGAAGAACTGGCCTGGCAAATGGGCCGCCCGACGCGGTTTGGTGGCGAATTTGGCGGCGTCAACGCGCGCACCGAATATATGTCGGAAATCGCGGCGGCCACGCTGGCCCCGCATATCATTGAAGACAGTGATAAATTCCGCCGCTATCTTGCGCGTGAGGCTTTGGGTGTGGTGTTCATCGTGGCACCGTGGAACTATCCCTATCTGACCACGGTCAACACCTTGGTCCCGGCCCTGATCGCGGGCAACACGGTGATTTTGAAACACGCCAGCCAGACCATGCTGGTCGGTGAACGGATCGCCGAGGCGTTCCACGCGGCGGGCATCCCCGAGGATGTGTTCCAGAATGTGGTGCTGGATCATGCCACCACCGAGTATCTGATCGCCAGCCGCGCCTTCAACTTTGTCAACTTCACCGGATCGGTTGCAGGCGGTCAGGCGATGGAGAGGGCGGCGGCAGGCACCTTCACCCCCTTGGGGCTGGAGTTGGGCGGCAAGGACCCCGGTTATGTCCGTGCCGATGCCGATCTGGATGCGGCGGTCGATACGCTGATGGATGGCGCGATGTACAACGCGGGCCAGTGCTGTTGCGGGATAGAACGCATCTATGTGCATGAAAGCCTGTATGACGCCTTTGTGGAAAAGGCCGTGGCATGGGTCAAGACGCTGAAGCTGGGCAATCCGTTTGACGCCGAAAGCACCCTTGGTCCGATGGCGAACAAGCGCTTTGCCGCCGTGGTGCGGGGCCAGATTGCCGAGGCGGTGGCGGCGGGCGCACAGGCGCTGATTGATCCGGCGCTGTTTCCGGCGGATGATGGCGGGGCCTACCTTGCGCCGCAGATTCTGGTCAACGTGAACCATGGGATGCGGGTGATGATGGAGGAATCCTTTGGCCCGGTTGTTGGTATCATGAAGGTCAAGGACGACGCCGAGGCGATTGCCTTGATGAACGACAGCCCCTATGGCCTGACGGCAAGCATCTGGACGCAGGATTATGATACCGCTGCCGAAATCGGGGCACAGATTGAAACTGGCACGGTGTTCATGAACCGCGCCGACTATCTTGACCCGGCGCTGTGCTGGACGGGATGCAAAGACACCGGACGCGGCGGCAGCCTGTCTTATCTGGGCTTCCATTCGGTGACCCGCCCGAAATCCTACCATCTGAAGAAGGTGCAGAAATGACCCATAACGTTCCCAACCGGAACTGGTCCTACCCGACCGCGATCAAAT
>CAZCFC010000406.1:0-2495 GCA_964497815.1 uncultured Cypionkella sp. | reverse complement strand
CATCGGGATCAGCCCTGCCTCGAAGAACAGGTAGAACAGCACCAGATCAAGCGCGCAGAACACACCCAACATCAGGGTTTCCAGCAGCAGAAAGCCGATCATGTATTCCTTGACGCGCGTATCGACATTCCAGCACGACAGGATGGTGATCGGCATCAGGAACGTCGTCAGCAGCACGAACAGGATCGAAATCCCGTCGACGCCCATCTTGTACTTCAGACCGGCAATCCAGTCTGCCTCTTCGACAAATTGCATGCCGGTGTTGGCGGGATCAAACCCAACCAGCAGGAACAACGACACAAGCAGGGTCGCCGTGGTGGCAAACAGCGCCAGCCACTTGGCATTTTTCTGCGCCGCAAGATCATCGCCCCGCAGGAACAGCGCCATGATCAGCGCAGCCATTGCCGGCAGGAACGTGATGATTGACAGGAGGTTATCCATAACTCAACGCCCCCCCATGAGCGTCATCCACGTCAGCAGGGCAGCAATCCCCAGCACCATGGCAAAAGCATAAGTGAAGACATAGCCCGATTGCGCACGCGCGGCGAGCCTGGTGAAGAAGGGGATGATCCCCATGGCCACGCCATTCAGCGCGCCGTCGATGACCGTCATATCGCCCTTTTGCCAGAAGAACCGGCCGAGGGCCTTGGCGGGACGCACGAAAATCACATCGTAAAGCTCGTCAAAGTACCATTTGTTCAGCAGGAACAGATACAAGGGACGTTGTTGCGCCGCCAGTTTGCCGGGCAGGTCCGGGCTGCGGATATAGAACTTCCATGCCAGCAACAGACCCAGAACCATGGCCACAAAGGGCGACACCTTGACCCATGTCGGGGCGTTGTGCGCCTCATGGATCACGTGGTTGTCGGCACCAAGATAGATGGCCCCTTTCGGCGCAGTCATCGCAGCATGGGCGTCGGGTGCGGCGCCATCGGTTGCAGCATGTTCAGTTCCAGCGGTTTCAGCCGCGGACCCGTTGGCGGCCCCGTCGGCAGCCGCGTCCGCAGCTGCGTCGGCCAGACCCGGTTCAGTCGCGGCAGGCTCGGTTGCGGTAGTTTCTGCCGGGGCTGCTTCGGTTGCGTGACCATCCGCCGCAGCTTCGGTTGCGTGGCCTTCGGCTGCGGCCTCGCCATGGGCGGCGGCCTCCATCCCGAACCAGCTGCGCATCTTGGCTTCGTCGCCAAAGAAGCTGTTGTACCACACCATCCCCGAGAACACCGCCCCCATCGCCAGCACCGCCAACGGCACCAGCATCACGGACGGGCTTTCATGCGCATGATCATGCTTGTGGTGGTCGCCACGCGGTGCCCCGAAGAAGGTCATGAACATCAACCGCCAAGAGTAGAACGACGTCATGAAGGCCGCGATCACCAGCAGGGTGAACGCATAGTTCGACCCGACCCACGCGCTTTCGATCACGGCATCCTTGGACAGAAAGCCCGCGAACCCGTAATGCGTCAGCGGGATGCCGACACCCGTGATGGCCAGCGTGCCGATCAGCATCGCGTAATAGGTGAAGGGGATCTTCTTGCGCAGACCGCCATAGTTCCGCATGTCCTGCTCATGGTGCATGGCATGGATCACCGAGCCCGCACCAAGGAACAGCATGGCCTTGAAGAAGGCGTGCGTGAACAGGTGGAACATCGCCACCGGATAAACGCCGACACCGGCGGCGACGAACATGTAGCCCAGCTGCGAACAGGTCGAATAGGCGATCACGCGCTTGATGTCGTTCTGCACCAGACCCACCGTTGCCGCAAAGAACGCGGTGGTGGCCCCCACGATGACAATCAAGGATTTGGCATCGGGCGCATATTCATAAAGCGGCGACATGCGGCAGACAAGGAAAACGCCCGCCGTCACCATGGTGGCCGCGTGGATCAGGGCCGACACCGGCGTCGGGCCTTCCATCGCATCGGGCAACCATGTGTGCAGGAACAACTGCGCAGATTTGCCCATCGCGCCGATGAACAGCAACACGCCAATCAGGTTGGCGGCGTTCCAGTCCGTCCACAGGAAATGCAGGTTGGTTTCGGCCAACTTGGGCGCAGCAGCGAACACATCGTCAAAGCGGATGCTATCGGTCAGGTAGAACAGCGCAAAGATGCCAAGGACAAAGCCGAAGTCGCCCACGCGGTTGACGACAAAGGCCTTGATGGCGGCCGCGTTGGCCGACGGCTTTTTGTAGTAAAACCCGATCAACAGATAGGACGCAACGCCCACGCCTTCCCAGCCGAAGAACATCTGCACCAGATTGTCCGAGGTGATCAGCGCCAGCATCGAAAACGTGAAGAACGACAGATAGGCAAAAAAGCGCGCCTTGTACGCCTCGCCATGGCCCCAGTTGTCGTCATGCGCCATGTAGCCAAAGGAATAAAGGTGGACGAGGGCCGACACCGAGTTGACCACCACCAGCATGATCGCGGTCATCCGGTCCAGCCGGATCGCCCATTCCGTGGCAAGCGAGCCGGATTCAATCCAGCGCAGCACGGTGA
>CAZCFC010000405.1:0-2513 GCA_964497815.1 uncultured Cypionkella sp. | reverse complement strand
GGCCGCGACCTCGGTTCTGTCATTCCCGATCATTGTGCTGGCGGGGCTTTTGCTGATCCGCATGGGGCAGTTCATGTCCCGTCACGTTGCAACGGAAACAGCGCAGGACGACGGGCGCGGTTATGGCACGCGGCTGGTGTCGATTCTGGCGCGCGGGGCGATGGCGGTGGGGATCATCGGGCCGACGTTGGCGGCGGGGGGCTATGTATCGGCGGCCAATGCCATGGTGTATCCCGCGGTGACGTCGCTGGGGCTGGTGGGCCTGCTGAGTGTGCTGCAACGTCTTGTCAGCGATGTTTATGCCGTGCTGATGCGGCGCGACGAGACCGACGACAGCGAAGCCCTGGTGCCGGTGCTGATCGGGTTTGCCCTGACTTTGGCGACCATCCCGCTGTTCGCGCTGATCTGGGGCGCGCGGTTGGCAGACATCACCGAACTGTGGACACGGTTCCGCGAGGGGTTCCAACTGGGCGATGCCCGCATCTCTCCGACGGATTTTCTGTTCTTCGCGGTGGTTTTCGGCATCGGCTATACCCTGACCCGGATGTTTCAGGGCGCACTGAAATCCACCATCCTGCCCCGCACCGGGCTGGATCAGGGCGCGCAGAACGCCACCGTGTCGGGCGTGGGCTATGTCGGGATCTTTCTGGCGGCCCTGATCGCCATCAATGCGGCCGGGATTGACCTTTCGGGGCTGGCCATCGTGGCCGGGGCCTTGTCGGTGGGTATCGGTTTTGGTCTGCAAAACATCGTCTCGAACTTTGTGTCAGGGATCATCCTGCTGATCGAACGGCCCGTCAGTGAGGGCGACTGGATCGAGGTTGGCACGACGGTTGGCATCGTCAAGTCGATCTCGGTGCGGTCAACGCGCATCCAGACCTTTGACCGATCTGACGTGATCGTGCCGAATTCGGACCTGATTTCGGGCCGGGTGACGAACTGGACGCGCTTTAACCGGTCGGGCCGGTTGATCGTGCCTGTGGCGGTGCCCTTCACCACCGACAGCCGCCGTGTAGAGACGATATTGCGCGAGATTGCCGAGGCGCAGCCTTTGGCCGTTCTGAACCCCGCGCCTGTGGTGGCGCTGATGGGCTTTGGCCCCGAGGTGATGAATTTCGAAATCCGGGTGATTCTGCGCGATGTCTTCTTTCAGGTGCCGGTGCGGTCGGAAATCAACCATCAGATCGCCGCCCGCTTTGCCGCCGAGGGCATCGTGTTTTCGAACGCCCACCGCGACTATCTGAAGCGTGAGGCGGATGCGGCGGTGCTGGAGGCCGAAGAAGCCGCCGAGGCGCATCAGGCGCTTGAGGCGGTGGCAACCTTGCTGACCCCGCCGCAACCCAAGTCCAGGCCCCGTAAAACCCCCAAGGAAATTCCCGAATGACCACCGCTTTGCTGTTCCGCGACGACCCCTATCTGCGTGAAACGCAGGCGGTTGTGATGCGCCACACGCCCGAGGGCGGCATCGTGGTGGATGCCACGATCTTTTACGCCAGCAGCGGCGGGCAGCCGGGCGACAACGGGGTAATCGGCTGGCCGGACGGCAAGCTGACCATCGCCACGGCGGTGAAGGTGGAAGGCGGTCTGATCGCCCTGGTCCCTGCCGAGCCTTTGGCGCTGCCCCCGGTGGGCACGGTCATCACCCAGCGGCTGGATTGGGCGCGCCGGCATCGGCACATGCGCATGCACACCGCGCTGCACCTGTTGTCGGTGGTGATCCCCTTGCCGGTGACAGGAGGCCAGATCGGCGCCGAAAAGGGGCGTCTGGATTTCGACATGCCCGATCCGCCCGCCGATATTGCCGCGCTGACCCGGGCGTTGAACCTGATGATCGAACGTGATTTGCCCGTGACCGACAGTTGGATCACGGATGCTGAGCTGCTGGCCAATCCGGGGCTGGTCAAGACGATGTCGGTGCATCCGCCGATCGGGCAGGGCCGTGTGCGGCTGGTGCGCATCGGCACGCCCGAAGCCCAGGTCGATCTGCAGCCCTGCGGCGGCACCCATGTGGCCCGCACCGCCGAGATCGGCCGGGTGGAAATCGGCAAGATCGAGAAAAAGGGCAGGCAGAACCGCCGTGTCAGCCTGCATCTGATTGACTGAAGCCATTATTCTGCACCAGGCCCGCCAATCCCCCCTTGCACCCCGCCCAAAAGGCAGGCTAAACACCGCTCCACGGATCGGTGGCCGAGTGGTCGAAGGCGCACGCCTGGAAAGTGTGTAGGCGGGGAACCGTCTCTAGGGTTCGAATCCCTATCGATCCGCCACTTGCACATCGCAAACCCGAGATGAGGTCCCTGATGGGGCCTTTTTTCTTTTTGTTTCAAAGGGGTTTAGCGAGGCCATCCGACTTTCGGAGACTGACGTTTCCGCCGAAATCGGTCTCTGAACGCCTCGCGTCTCTTTCCATCCGCCCTTCGCCCAAATCGAGACGGATTCTAAAAATGTCGCACTTTCATAGTTCGCCCTGAACAATCTCCATGCCATTGATTTCGCGTTGAGAAATAGCGGTT
>CAZCFC010000404.1:0-2518 GCA_964497815.1 uncultured Cypionkella sp. | reverse complement strand
TGGCCGACAGGATGATGCCATCCTGATCCAGAAACACCATTGCATCCACGCCTTCGTGGAAAAGCCGTTCCAGATTTTCATTGGTTTCGGCATTCGAGCTGTTGATCAACTCGGGTGCCTCGATCCGGCACAACATCAACCGCTCTCCTGCGGCGCGGAACAGCTTGGGTATGACCCGCACCTTGCGCTGCGACCGTCGCGCCACCAGTTCCACCGGGCTGACCGCATCGGCCGAGGCGATGTTGGACAGGCTTTCCAGAAACTCGCCACGCCGCCGGCCTTCAAATTCCTGCGCAATCGCGGCGCCCACCAGATCCTGCCGCGATCCACCCAGCATCACCGCAGCCGCCGCATTCAGATCGGCAATCCGGCCCGAATTCATCGCCACCAGCACCACCGCGTCCCGCGTTGCCTCCATCAGCACGCGATAGCGCGTGTCCATCTCGCGCTGGGTTTCGTAATCCCGTTCCAGCGCAAACTGTGCCATCACCAGTTGCTGCTGCATCTCGGCCACAGGACGCATGTCGCGGCCCATCATCAGGATCGTCTTGTCGCGCCCGATATTGTGCATCGAATAGCGCACGGGAAATTCCCACAGCGACTGATCGACATGGTTGATTTCCACCGCCAGCGAATGCGCGCCCGGGCGGCTGATGACCTCTAGCCGCTTGATCAGCTTTTCATGGCTTTCGTCGGTGACAACATCGGCAATCGGCTTGCCGATCCATGCATCCAGCCGTCCGAACACCGGGTGCGCCGGGTTGACCATGACGGCCGAGATCCGCGCATCACTTGTAACCAGCAGTGAAATATCCGCAGCCGTCGAAACGATCTCGGACAACATTTCCGGATCAATCAACGGCATCGACGTGCCATCAAGAAAGTGTTTCGTGTCAGTGTTCACAACAATTTCGCCATTTATGTCGCCCACCCAGTCGGGACAGCGGTATGTTAAGCGCGCTTAAGCACGCAAAAGGCGTCGAACTTCAGGCCCATAACCTCCAGAGCGGCGCCGATGTCATTCGAGGAAAAATCAGCCCCCGTGCATGACGCAAGATCCTCCACTTTTGACATGACCGCCCCGCCGACGATGATGGGTGTAGGGCTGCTCATCACAGTCTTCAGGAATTGTACAGTTTTCGCGACCGACTCGACCTTTTCTTTCGTCGCGATAGAGATCATCACCCCGTCGAAATGCCGCGCCGCCATCAAACTGCGCAATTCGTTGAAACTTGGGGCGATCCGCAAACAAACCGAAACCCCATAGCGCCGCATCTGCCCCGTTGCCACCAAAGGCCCAAGGGTATGCTGTTCGCGATCCGGCACGATCATCATCACGGTGCCGTGCCCGGCATCGCCCGCCTGATCCGCCACCCAGGCCGTGCCAATTTCGCGCAACAGGCTTTGCATGCGCCCGACGCCGATCGACACATCCAGCCACGACATTTCGTCGTCGTGCCAGGCCTGCCCCATCCGCCGCGCGGCTATCGGAATATACACATCCGCCAGCGCCGGCAGACTGATCCGGGCGCGCTTCACCTCGACCAGCAATTCCGCAAAGGCAGTCTTTGTCCCTGACAGGGACGCGGCGATCAGCCCGGCGATCAACGCTTCGCGCGGCTCTGAAATCGTCTTGGAACTGCGATCCGCCAGCAGCGACACCACCTGCGATGCAAAGTAGCTGACCCCCGATGTATCCCCACCCGTGGCGCGCACCTGATTGAGAGGCAGATACTCCTGCATGGGTCCGGCTCCGCAATGGTGCGCCCGCAAAACCGCAACCTGAGTATGTCAGCACGATCGGGGTCATCCTTGAAGCCAAGTCTCCAATAGGTACGCCGCATTGTCAAAGTAAATTGACACATCATAGGATAAGTGTCCGCAGTCATTTTTACAAGTGCCTGTTTATGAATAATAATATCATCAAATCTTTGCCGCAGCACCCGGCATTTTCCCCAAAGTCGCGCAGGCAGTGTCAACCGAAATAGTGTAAGTTTTGATTGACACATTCGAAACCCGAAGGCTAGGATCGACCCAATGATCCATGGTTTGAAAGCTGTCCAATGACTGCGAATCGCTCTCAGCAGCCCGTCCGTCAGCCGCTTTACACGGCCGCCGAACGTGCGCGGCGCGATGGCACCAGGTGGACTTTGGTGCAGGGCATTCTGGCTCCGCTGCAGTTTCTGGCCTTCGCCGTTTCCCTTGTTCTGGTGCTGCGCTACATCGCCACCGGGTCCGGGTATGACGCCGCAACGCTGTCGGTCGTTGTCAAGACCGGCTTCCTGTTCCTGATCATGGTCACGGGGGCGATCTGGGAAAAGGTGGTGTTCGGCCAATACCTTCTGGCCCCCGCTTTCTTCTGGGAAGACGTGTTCAGCTTTGCCGTCATTGCCCTGCATTCTGCTTACATCCTAACGGTTTGGACGTCGGCGCTGTCGCCCATGGGGCAGATGGGACTGGCCCCATTCTGCTTACATCCTAACGGTTTGGACGTCGGCGCTGTCGCCCATGGGGCAGA
>CAZCFC010000403.1:0-2535 GCA_964497815.1 uncultured Cypionkella sp. | reverse complement strand
GTTGCAATGTTTGCATCATACTTCAATAATTCCGCATTCGAAACGCCCCCGGAACTGTGCGAGGATCGCAAAATACTAGGTAGTCATGGAACCGCCATGCATCTCGCCCGTTTTCCCCGCGTTCATCTGGCGCATCTTCCTACCCCGCTGGAAAAGCTGGATCGCCTGTCGAAAGAGCTGGGCGGGCCGGAAATCTGGATCAAGCGGGATGACTGCACGGGCCTTTCCACGGGCGGCAACAAGACGCGCAAGCTGGAATTCCTGATGGCCGAGGCGCAGGCAATGGGTGCCGACACCGTGATGACCCAAGGGGCCACGCAGTCGAACCACGCCCGGCAAACGGCGGCCTTTGCGGCCAAGCTGGGCATGGGCTGCCATATCCTGCTGGAAGACCGCACGGGATCGAACGACGCCAACTATAATGGCAATGGCAACGTGCTGCTGGATCATCTGCACGGCGCCACCACGTCCAAGCGCGCAGGCGGCATGGACATGCAGGCCGAGATGGAGCTGGTGGCCGACCGGCTGCGGGCCGAAGGTCGCAAGGTTTACCTGATCCCCGGCGGCGGATCGAACGCCACCGGCGCTTTGGGCTATGTGAACTGTGCCTTTGAACTGGTGGGTCAGGCCAATGACCGCAGTCTGGTGATCGACCATCTGGTCACGGCCACCGGGTCGGCGGGCACGCAGGCCGGGCTGATCACCGGGCTGAAGGCGATCAACGCAGGCATTCCCCTGACCGGAATCGGCGTGCGCGCGCCGAAAGAAAAGCAGGAAGAAAACGTCTTTGCACTGGCCCAGAAGACCGCCGAAAAATTGGGCTGCCCCGGCGTGGTGACGCGCGGCGATGTGGTGGCCGACAGCAGCTATGTCGGCGCAGGCTATGGCGTGCCGCGCGACGATACGCTTGAGGCGATCCGCATGTTTGCGCAACTGGAAGGCATCCTCCTTGACCCGGTCTATTCCGGCAAAGGGGCGGCTGGCCTGATAGATTATTGCCGCAAGGGCAAGTTCAGAAAGGGTGAAAGGGTGGTATTCCTGCACACAGGCGGCTCGGCAGCGCTGTTTGGCTATGACGCGGTGTTCGCGGATGGCAACAAAGCCCTGATCGTGGCCTGACCTGATGGCGCGGGCGACCATCTTTTTCGGGGTCTTGCATGGCATGTGAGCGCCATGGTGGCGGGCCAAAGGCCGCTGCCTTTGACATCATCCAGCCAAAGCACCGCAACGCCCGGGCGCGGATGGACAATCTGCGCCCGGCCCTGCCGCGTGCGCACCTGCAAGGCCCCGCCCGCCACGATCTTTGGGCGGGCTGGCCTGCCTGTGCCCGCACGATCCCACTGATGCGCACGCGGCACGATTGCCGTCTGCTGGGCGGTCACGGTCCGGATGCTGTGACCGTCCTGGGTGCCGAGGTGGCCGCATGATGCGCCGCGTTGGCATTCTGGGGGGGATGGGCCCAGAGGCGACGATTCTTGTGATGCAAAAGGTTCTGGCATCCGTGCAGGCGCGCGATGATGCCGACCATATCCCGCTGATCATTGACCAGAACCCGCAGGTGCCGTCGCGTATCCGCCATCTGATCGAAGGCACCGGCGATGATCCCGGCCCGGTGTTGGCCGATATGGCGCGCCGGTTGGTGGCGGGGGGCGCGCAGGCGCTGGCGATGCCCTGCAACACTGCGCACCATTATGCCCCGGCCATCCGGGCGGCGGTCGACGTGCCGCTGCTGGACATGGTGGCACTGTCGGTGGCGCATGTGGCGGCGCTGGTGGCTTCTGGGGGGCAGATTGGCGTGCTGGCGTCTCCGGCGGTGCGCAAGGTCGGGCTGTTTGATGCCGGCCTGGCCCAGCACGGCCTGACCGCAATTTACGCGCTGGACGAGCCGGCGATGCTGGCCGCCATCCGCCAGATCAAGGCCGAAGGCCCGCAACCCGCCGCACGCCAAACCTTGCTTGCCGCATCGAAGGACTTGGCAGCGCGCGGCGCATCGGTTCAACTGATCGCCTGCACCGAGTATTCGTTGATCGCAGACTCGGTCGCAAAAGGGGTTCTGGCGGTTGATACGCTTGATGTACTGGTCAGTGGCATCAAAAAATTTGCGCTGGAACAGGGTGCAACGACAGAAAAACCGGCTTACTGATTGCCGGACAACAAGACTGCAACAAGGAGCAAAGCAAAACGATGAAGTACAATCTGAAAAGCATTATGGTCGGGCTTGTCGCCTCGACCCTGTTCGCCGGTACGGCTTCGGCTGAAAAGATCATCATCGGGCATTTCGGCAACCCGACGCCGATGCAACTGCTGGTCAGCTCGGACGCCGTACAAAAGGCAACCGGCTGGGAAATCGAATGGCGCAAATTCGCGTCAGGCACCGATGTGATCGCGGCCATGGCGTCGGGCGATGTGGTGCTGGCAGAATTGGGGTCGTCCCCGCTGGCCATCGCGGCCAGTCAGGGCGTTGATCTGCAACTGATCGCGTTTCCGACGTTATCGGCAAAGCGGAATCGCTGATTGCCCATAATGATTCCGGCA
>CAZCFC010000402.1:0-2577 GCA_964497815.1 uncultured Cypionkella sp. | reverse complement strand
AGTTGTGCTGAACCAGTCGGACCCCGTGTCTTGCCTGTGCGAAACCAGGTCCGCCTAGGCAAAAGGAAGCGGGCGTTCGAATTAAACGAACGCCCGTTCACTTAGATTGCCGCCAGCATTGCCTCGCCGCCCGAGATTTCGCACTGACCGGCGTTTTCTTCCTGATGCAGCACCTGGACCACGCCATCGACAGCATAAAGCGCATAGCGCTTGGACCGGTCATGGAAGCCAATCGCAGGAACCGTGAACTCCATCCCGATGGCCTTGGTAAAGCTTGCATCGCCGTCGCCCAGCATGGTGATACCCGCTGCCGCCGCACCAGTCGAATCGCCCCACGCCTTCATCACGAAGGGGTCGTTGACCGAAACGCAGATCACTTCATCCACGCCCTTGGCCGCAAGTTTCTCGCGGTTGCGTACAAAGCTGGGCACATGGGCGGTGGTGCAGGTTCCGGTGTAGGCACCCGGAAGGCCGAAAATAACCACTTTGCGACCCTTCAGCTTGTCGGCCAGCGCCACCGCTTCGGCGCCATTTGCGCCCATCTGCAACAAGCTTGCCTCGGGCAGCGCGGCCCCCACAGAAATCGTCATAATCTATCCCTCTCGCGTTGCGTTTACCCAAGCGCCAGATATAGGCTTCGCGCGAACAATCGACCAGAGGGGGCGGACATGACGCATGTTGTTGTAATCGGGGCCGGGCAGGCCGGGGCAGCACTTGTGGCCAAACTACGGTCGGCTGGGCATCAAGGTGCGATCACTTTGATTGGCGAAGAAACCAGCCCCCCCTATCAGCGGCCGCCGCTGTCGAAGGCGTATTTGCTGGGCGAGATGGAGGAAGAGCGGCTGTGGTTGCGCGGGGCAGAGTTCTACGCCGATAACGCTATCACATTGAAATTGGGACAAAAAGTTTCGTCGATCGACCGCACTGCCAAGACGGTGACGCTGGGGCATGAGGTCATTTCCTATGACGCTTTGGCCCTGACCACCGGCTCGACGCCGCGCCGTCTGCCTGCTGCAATCGGGGGTGATCTGGCGGGCGTTTACACCGTGCGCACCTTGGCGGACGTCGATGCGATGAAGCCGGAATTCGTGGCGGGGCGCCGTTTGGTGATCGTCGGTGGCGGTTATATCGGGCTTGAGGCGGCCGCTGTGGCGCGCAAACTTGGGCTGGACGTCACGGTTCTGGAGATGGCCCCGCGCATTCTTCAACGTGTCGCTGCCCCGGAAACCAGCGACTACTTCCGTGGGTTGCACATGGCTCATGGGGTGAAAGTCCTTGAATCGACGGGGCTTGACAGGCTGCTTGGTGACCGGCGTGTCACTGCCGTGCGGCTGTCTGACGGTACCGAATTGCCTGCGGATTTCGTGATTGCGGGCGTGGGGGTCTTGCCTGGCACCGCATTGGCCGAAGCGGCCGGTCTGGAGATTGAAAACGGCATCAAGACCGACGCGCAGGGGCGCACGTCGGGCCCGGATATCTGGTCGGCGGGCGACTGCACAAGCTTTCCACACAAGGGCGGGCGGCTGCGGCTGGAGTCGGTAGGTAACGCCATTGACCAGGCAGAAATCGTGGCGGAAAACATCCTTGGTGCCGGGGTAGAGTATCAGGCAAAGCCTTGGTTCTGGTCGGATCAATACGACTGCAAACTGCAAATCGCAGGGCTGAACAGCGGTTATGACAAC
The DNA here is from genome assembly GCA_964497815.1 of uncultured Cypionkella sp. Taxonomy (GTDB): domain Bacteria; phylum Pseudomonadota; class Alphaproteobacteria; order Rhodobacterales; family Rhodobacteraceae; genus Cypionkella. Next base: position 895 of record CAZCFC010000402.1, on the reverse strand, counting down.
ATCGTCACCCGCGGGCCTGATGGTGAGTCTGTGTCGTTCTGGTATTTCAAGGGTGATGCCCTTCTGGCGGTCGATGCGATGAACGATCCGCGTGCATATATGGTGGGTAAGCGCCTGATTGAGCAGGGAAAGTCGCCATCCAAAGCCGCCCTGAAGGATCCTGCGACCGAGATGAAATCCCTGCTGAAAGCATGAGGATTATTGGCGGCAGCGCGCGAGGCCTGCATCTGGCTCCGTTGGGCGAGGGCGATGCCAAGGCGCATTTGCGGCCGACGTCGGACCGGGTGCGCGAATCCATTTTCAATCTGTTGATCAACGGCGGCTATGGCAATCCGCTGGCTGGCGCGCAGGTTCTGGACGCATTTGCGGGAACCGGTGCGCTGGGCCTTGAGGCGCTGTCGCGGGGGGCGGCAGGGGTGGTTTTCCTGGAAAACGGGCCGACGGCTCTGGCGATTCTCAGACGCAATATTGCGCTGATGCGGGCCGAGGATCGCTGTGAAATTCTGCGACGGGATGCGTTGAAACCCGGAGTGAATCCGGGGCCGGCCTTTGATCTTGTTTTTCTTGATCCGCCCTATGGCAAGCGGATGGGCGAGGCGGCTTTGGCGGCGCTTGCGGGCTGGCTGAAGCCCGAAGCGTTGGTGGTGTGGGAGGAAAGCGCAGCGCCCGTTCCGCCACCCGGATTTGACCAACTGGACCAACGCCGCTATGGGGATACCATTGTCACTCTGTTGCAGGCCCCAAAATGACCCCATTCGCCGTGATCTTCGACTGTGATGGCGTGGTGGTGGACAGTGAAGGGCCAAGTTTTACCCTTTTGAGTCAGGATCTTGCGCGCTTTGGTCTGCCGATGACGGTGGCAGAGATGCAGGCGATGTTTCTGGGGGGCACGGTG
>CAZCFC010000401.1:0-2599 GCA_964497815.1 uncultured Cypionkella sp. | reverse complement strand
ATTCTGATTGGTCCTTCGGTCTATGGCATTTCGAAATCCCTCGGGGGGGGCTGAACTTCGTGACCAGACTTTCGGCTTTGGCCGTGCTGAGTGTTGCCCTGCTGGCCGCCTGCAATTCAGGCGGCCTTGGTGCATCCGGCGGCAAGACCCGCAACGCCCCGCCCGGCGCCGATGCGCGCAAGGACGGGGTTGATGGTTTGCTGGTCGGTCACCGCCTGATGGAGGCGGGTGAGTTTGATCTGGCCCTGCGCGCCTATCTGCGGGCGGCCGCCGAAACCGGAATGAACGTTGATGTGTTGTCGGCGATCGGCTCGGCCAACCTGCAACTGGGGCGGTTGGGTCAGGCCGAACAGATCCTGCGCCGCGCCACCGAACTGGATCCCGGCTTTGTGCCTGCCCTCAACAATCTGGGCTGCGTGCTGATGGAGCGCGGCAAGGCCGGTGAGGCGCGCGTGGTGTTCCAGCAGGCCTTTGCGCTGGACAGTGGCCAATCGGACTCCATCCGCGAAAATCTGCGCCTGGCCATCGCGCGCACTGAAAACTCTGTGTATGCTGAAGAAGACGTTGAGAAACCCGTGATGAACCTCGTGCGGCGCGGCCATGGCACCTATGTGCTGCTGTCGCAACTTTAGACGAACCGAGCAGTCGACAAACAAAGGACGCAAAAATGCGCCACCCTGTTTTAATCGCCCTGTGCCTGACTGGCACGGTGGGCCTGACCGCGTGTCAGAAGCAATCAGATGCCCAAGTGCAGCGCGCCATCAAAAGCGTGAATGTGGTGGACGAATCCAATCTGAATGACATCATGTTGACGGTCGGTGATCCGAATGAGGCCGTCGCCTATTTCAAGAAAACCGCAGACGAACAGCCCGACCGCATCGACATCAAGCGTGGTCTGGCCAAATCGCTGATCCGCGCCAATCGGCCAACCGAGGCGATCGCGGTCTGGTCCGCCATCACCGCGTCCCCCGAGGGCACCGCCGATGACCGCGTGTCGCTGGCCGATGCTCTGATCCGCGCCAACGAATGGCCCCGCGCCGAGGCCGAACTGAACAAGATCCCGCCCACTCATGAAACCTTTGAACGCTACCGGCTTGAGGCCATGGTGGCCGACAGCAAGAAAGACTGGAAAAAAGCCGACAGTTTTTATGAAATCGCGGCAGGGCTGACGACGAAACCGGCCGGCGTTCTGAACAACTGGGGCTTCTCGAAGCTGACGCGCGGCGACAATGCCGGTGCGGAAAAGCTGTTCGTCGAGGCGATCACCTATGACAGCGCGATGTTCACCGCCAAGAACAATCTGGTTCTGGCCCGCGCCGGACAGCGGAAATATGATTTGCCGGTGATCCAGATGACGCAGACCGAACGCGCCGAACTTCTGTACACCATGGGTCTTGCCGCCGTGAAACAGGGTGACGTTCAGGCCGGGAAAGGCCTTCTGCAACAAGCCGTTGACACGCATCCCCAACATTTTGAGGCCGCCGCCCGCAGCCTTGCCGCACTGGAAAGCTGATCCATGCTGCCCCCCCTGTCCGCACTTGCCTTGCTGCCCTTTGCCCTTGCCATCGGCGTCTGGGTATCCTGGAGCGACATGAAATTCATGAAGATCCCGAACAAGGCCGTGATGGCCATGGCCGCCGTCTGGCTGGTGGTGGGCGGGCTCGCCGTCCCCTATCCGCTTTGGCTTTGGGGCTGGGTTCTGGGTGCGGCCGTGCTGGCCGTGGGATTTATCGCCAACGCCGCCGGGCTGATTGGCGCGGGGGATGCGAAATTCGCCGCGGCCATGGCACCCGTGTTCATCCACGCCGATCTGGCGCTGGCCTTGCCGCTGTTTGCCGCCTGCATTCTGGGGGCCTTCGTGGCGCATCGCGCGGCGCGGATGGTTCCGGCGATCAGGTCGGCCAGCGCGGATTGGGCCAGTTGGACCCACAAGGATTTCCCCATGGGCCTGGCGCTGTCGGGGTCACTGGTTTTCTACCTTTTGGCCCTAGTCCGGCCCCTTTTGTAAGGTATCCCCCTGATTGTTGACCGCTTGGGCGCAATTCATGCCCGAATCGCGGAAGGGAGTCGGGAATGAACATGCAAGTGCCGCTGGGCGTGACGCCGCCGCCGCAACCGCGCACGATGGCGGAAACCGGCCTTTCCCCCGTGATGATGCGGGACATCCTGCTGAAAACCATGTTCCGCATGAACCTGTCCTTGGTCAGCGAAATCGCCCGCGCTGTGTCCTTGCCGGTGCAACTGACCCAAGGTCTGGTCGACATGGCCCGCAGCCAGCGTTTGCTTGAGGCCACCGGCACGATGCACGCCACATCAGCGAATGAAATGGGGTATCAGGTGACCGATGCCGGCAAGGCCCGCGCCTTGGATGCCTTGGCGCAATCGGAATATTACGGCGCGATGCCGGTGCCATTGGCCAGCTATTCCGAACAGATGAAGCGTCAATCCGTGCGCAACATCCGCCTGACCCGCCCCGAACTGATGCAAGGCATGGGGCATCTGATCCTGCCGCCAGACCTGATCGGCAATCTTGGCCCTGCGGTTACCTCTGGCCGATCAATCCTGATGTATGGCCCGCCCGGCAACGGCAAATCCTCGA
>CAZCFC010000400.1:0-2612 GCA_964497815.1 uncultured Cypionkella sp. | reverse complement strand
CGCCGCCCTGCATCCGGTTCATGAAGAAAATCCAGATGCCGATCAGCACGATGAACGGCAGCCACAGCGAAATCAGCGAGAATATGCCGGAATCTGCCTGTGCCTTGGCCTCAACCTCGACGCCCTTTTCGATCAGGCGGGTGGTCAGCGTGTCGTCCTTGGGGGCAATGGTGGAATAGAATTTGCCGTCCTTGCCCTGAATTGACACCTGTTCGCCATTCAACTGCACCGAGGTGACTTCCCCGGCCTCAACCTTCTGGATGAATTCCGAATAGCTCCACTGCCCCGAGGCCCGTGTGGCCTGCGTGTTGCTGAACATGTTGAAAACAACAAGGATCAGCAAAAACAGGATGACCCAAAAAGCAATGTTCCGTGCGTTACCCACGAAGAGACTCCGATTTTATGCCGGACGGCCCGGTTGGGGCCACTTTCGGCGGTTGTGCTTAAGATAGAGATAAGTGGGCCGGGTTCAATGCGATAAGATAAACTTGGCATAGGGCAAAAGCGACAACGGCGTCCAACCTACGCCAAAACCCGCCAATGGCGCGGCAATCAGGGTGGTTTCGCACCAGATCGACGGCGAAACCAGCAGCATCTCGCGCGCAATGCCGCAGGCGCGCCAGTCTTTGCACGCTTCAAGACCGTCGGTTCCCAAGGCCCGCAGGGTCAGACCGGGGGCGTGCGGCCCATCCATACGCCAGCGGTGGTCCCAAATCTGATCGCTGGCCACTGCCGGACCCACCGCGCGGGGTTCGCGCAGGATCTGGATGTCGCCCTTGATGCGGATGCGGCAGCCCGCCAGAGTGGCGTCGCGCCCCGCCAAGATGGCGCGATAGACCCGGTCCAGCGCCGGGCCACGCGGCGGATGATCCGCGCCATTGATCCAGGCAAGGCTGACCTGCAACAGCCTGCGTGCGATTTCGGGATGAAGCGCCGCGAACTGATCCCGATCCATCTGCAAGGCCCCGGCGGTTTCCCTGACCGTCGCGGCGGCCGCCGCAATCGTCACCTGTCGCAGCGCATCCTGCGCCGCCGCCAGATGCTGCACGACACCCGCCAGCCCGGTGGCGGTGATGCCCAAAGGGGCCAGCCTGTGCAACACCTGCCGCGTGCGCACCCGGGCAAAGCGAGGGTTGTCGTTGGACGGATCGTCCATCCAGCCCAGCCCCCGCCGCCGCAGGCAGGCCCGCAGATCGGCGCGCGGCACCGTCAGCAACGGGCGCAGGAATATCACGCCCTGCTGCCATTCGGCGCGCATCCCCGTCAGCCCGTCCAACCCCGCGCTGCGGGCCAGTCCCATCAGAAACGTCTCGGCCTGATCATCTGCGGTATGGCCCAGGGCCACCCGCGCCACGCCCCGTGCCGCCGCCCAATCCGCCATAAGGCCATAGCGCGCACGGCTGGCCTGCTCCATCAGATTGCCGGTCACAACCCCATGATCCCAGACCAGAATATCATGGGTCACGCCCAGACGCGCGCAGACCTGCGCCACCTGCGCCGCCTCGGCCGCCGCCCCGTCCCGCAGGCGGTGATCCACCGTGACCGCCCGCACCTGCGCCCCCAGAATGGGCGCCACCTGCGCCGCCAGATGCAAAAGCGCCATGGAATCGCTGCCACCCGAAACGGCAACCCCCAGAACCGGACCCTCAAATGCACGCAGGGCGAGGCGCAGCAACCCTGCATCCTCGCCCTGTTCTTGCAGCCAGTCGTCCGTGATGCGGTTTACTGGCACCCCAGCCCCGTCATCGCCACCTGCGCATTGGTGGCATGAATGCTGCCGGCAAAGCGGTTGCCCACTTCGGCCAAGGTCAGGCAGGCATCAGGCACTTGCCCCAAGGCCCCCAACCCCTGCCCCAGCTTCAGCAATGACTCGGCGGCAAAGCTGCCATCCGGCTTGCCCGAATAGGCCTCAAGATACGCACGCGACGCATTCGCGGTCTCGCCCAGTTGGGTCAACGCCTCACCGCGCTGGAAATGCGCCTCTTGGGTCAGTGGGCCGCCAGGATAGGATTGGGCATAGGTCGCAAAGAGGTCCGCGGCGGCACGAAAGTCACCGGAAGCGAGCACCCCCTTGGCCCGGTCAAAATCTGCCTGTTCGCTCATCGCCATTTCGGGCGCGGCCCCCTCGGTTGCGCCCCCATCTGCCGCTGCGGCATCGGGTGCCACAGGTTCCGACGGGGCGACAACCGCCGCCGTATCACCACCCAAGGGTTCGGTGGTGCCGATGGTGGCAATATCGCAGCCCTCGGTCGCCTCACACAGCCGGAATTCGATATCGCCAATCCGGTTGGTGCCATCATTGACCACGCGCGACAGCTTCAGTTCCACCTGTTCGGTCTTGGCGGTCAACTGCATCAGCTGCGCCTCGATCGCGTCCAGCCGCTGCAAGGCGTCGCCGCCCGCAGCACCGCTAGAGGCCGCGCCGGTCTGCACCAGCTCGGCCTTCAGCATGTTGAAATCGGCCATCAGAACCGACAGTTCGGCCTTGATGTCGGCCAAGGTCTGCGCCTTGTCCTGCGCCAGCGCGGGCAAAGGGAGCAGCGTAAGACACAGAACCAGCCAACGCATCAGATCAGGCCCCCGCGCCCATCGACAGCACCGTCACAGCGCGA
>CAZCFC010000399.1:0-2612 GCA_964497815.1 uncultured Cypionkella sp. | reverse complement strand
AGTGGCAGCGTGGACCATTCGGCATTGGCGGTGACGTGGATCAGCACCACTTGCCCCGCGCCCACCGGTTTGCGCGTGACCAGCGGTGTGCCATCCACCAGCGCCGCAATGGTGCGTTGGGTCAGGTCGGGGTCGGGTTGCGCCAGAACCTGTTGGCTGACCGTCACATCGGCGGGCACCGTCAGCCCGTGAAAGGGCGAACCTTCGGGGAAGGCGGCCAGCGCCTTGGGCTCGCCCCAACTCATGGCACCGCCCACCGAACGGCCGCCTTCGCGCAGGCGCACCGGCATCAGCGGATCTTCGGCGCTGCGGCTGATGTCGCTGGCAGCAAGGCGCGGCCCGGCAAAGCGCAGCAGCAGCCCGCCCTTGTCCAGCCAATCCAGCAAGCCATCGGTTTCCGGCTGCGTCAGCTTGGCCACATCGGCCAAAATGATCACATCCGGGTTCGCGGGCAGGATATCCGACAAACCGCCGTCGATCAGATCCGCCACCGGTTCCAAAGCCTGACGCAGGTAATGGGTGGGGGAAAGCAGTTGCAGCCCCTCACGGTCGGCATTGCTGCCGATCAACGCGATCTTGCGGCGCTTCAGGCTGTCATCGGTCAGCGAAACCGCCCCCGCCGTGCGTTGGCCAAGCAGTTCAAAGCGGGTGATGCGGTTGCGCAGCTCGGGCGGCAGGGTCAGCGCGGTTTCGGCGCTGTCGGCGCCGGGGGCAAAGGTGAATGTCCCCCGCGCCAGTTCCCTGTCGATCCCCGACGGGTCCGGCCCACGGGCGATGACCTCCAGTTCGGCACTTTCCGACATCGCCAGACGCGCAGCTTTCAGCGCAATCGCGCCATCGGCAAAGCTGGCGGGGCGCAGGGCATAGATCGGGCGCGGCGATTGGAACACCGTCAGGCCGCCGCGCTGTTGCAGGGCGGCGGTCACTTTGGCCCGGCCGGGGTGGTCAAGGCCATCGGTCAGCCAATAGCTGTCAAAATTGCCCTCGGGCAGGGCGGTCAGCCAGTTCTGCATCTGATCGGGTGCCCAAGGCTGCGGCTGCATCGCCCCTACACGCCCGGCCCAGGACTCGGCAGTCTGAAACGCCACCGGTTCGGGTGTGACGGCCAGTTGCACCACCGCCACGGGGCGGCCCGCGCGGTTTGCCTCGTCCAGCAGCGCCTGCGCCTTGTCCATGCGGCGCGGCCAGTCACGGGCATCGGCCCAGCCGCCATCCAGCATGATCAACAGCGGCCCAGTGCCCGCTTGCCGGGTTTCGGGGTTCAGAACCGGGCCGGCAAAGCCGACAATCGCTGCCGCTATCGCCAAAGCACGCAGCAGCAGCAGCCAAAGCGGGGTCTTGTCGGCCTCACGGTTGGTGTCCTCCAGACCCAGCAGCAGCGCCACACCGGGAAACCGCCGTTTGATCGGGGCCGGGGGAATGGCCCGCAGCAGCAGCCACAGCACCGGCAGCGCGATCAGACCCAACAGCAACAGCGGAGTGGTAAAAGCCATCATCGCCCGCCCCCCAACGCCGCATAGGCCCACAGCAACGCCGATTGCGCCGCGTTGCCGGTGTGGTGGCAGTGATAGTGCCAGCCCATGGCAGCGGCCAGTCTGGTCAACCGATCCTTGCGCTCGGCCAATCGGTCCAGATAGCGCGCACGCAAGTCACCCGCGTTCTGGGTTTCGTGGCGCACAGCGCCGGTCATGGATTCAAAGATCGTGCGGCCATCAAAGGGGAAATCCTCTTCCGCCGGGTCCAGCACTTGCAGCAGAATGCCCTTGACGCCGCGATCCGATGCGGCGGCAAGGGCGGCCTCCAGCGGCTCCAGGCGCCCCAGAAAGTCCGACAGGAACACCGCGCGGCCATGGGCCACAATGCCATCGACAACGGGTGCGCCATAATCCTGCGCATCTTCGGCCTCCAGCCCCGCCACCAGCGCCAACACCTGCGCGCGCCCCGGTCTGGCCGGGGTGACGCCCGCCAACCCTACCCGTTCCCCGCCGCGCAACAACAAGACCGCCAGCGCCAGCGCCAGCAGCCGGGCGCGGTCAAGCTTGGGCGCGCGAGCCTTGGCGCCGGTGAAAGACATCGACCGCGCCTGATCGACCCACAGCGTCACCGACTGTGCCGCCTGCCATTCGCGTTCGCGGACGAAATGCGCGTCAGAACGCGCCGACCGTCGCCAGTCAATGCTGCGTGCCGCGTCCCCGGCATGGGCAGGGCGGTACTGCCAGAACTCATCCCCTTGACCTGCGCGACGGCGGCCATGCTCGCCCAGCATCAGCGTGGCGGCCAGATGTTCAGCCTCGGCCAGCAACGCAGGCAAGGATTGCCCCAGCGTTTCCGCCCTTGCACGCAGATCAAGTGAAATGGTCACGCCGCAGCCTCAAGCCCCAGGGTGCGGGTGGTGACGCGGTCAATCAGTTGCCCCAACGTCTCGCCCCGCGCCCGAGCGGCAAAGGACAGAGCCATGCGATGCACCAGAACCGGATGCGCCATCGCGGCCACATCTGCGACCGTCGGCACCAAACGCCCATCAAGCAACGCCCGTGCCCGCACCGTCAACATCAAGGCCTGCGCGGCACGCGGCCCCGGTCCCCAGGACAGGCTGCCCGCCAGATCGCGGC
>CAZCFC010000398.1:0-2615 GCA_964497815.1 uncultured Cypionkella sp. | reverse complement strand
TATGTCCGTTTTGCAAGTGTTTACAAGAACTTCCAGGCGGCTGACGACTTTGACCGCTTCGTGTCGGAATTGCGTCCCGGCACCTCTGCGGACGAGTGAGCGACCAGATCCACATGGCCCACGCCCTGCGCCTTGCTGCGCGGGGCCTGGGCCGCACTTGGCCCAACCCGGCGGTGGGCTGCGTGATCGTGAAGGACGCCTTGGTTCTGGGGCGCGGCTGGACCCAGCCTGGCGGGCGGCCGCATGGCGAAACGATGGCAGTGCTGCAGGCGGGGCAGGGCGCGCGCGGGGCCACCGCCTTTGTCTCGCTGGAACCTTGCGCCCATCACGGCAAAACCCCGCCCTGCGCGGAAACCTTGATTGCTGCGGGCGTGGCCCGTGTGGTCAGCGCCGTCACTGATCCTGACCCGCGCGTGTCGGGGCGCGGCCATGCCATGTTGCGGGCGGCGGGCATCGAGGTGACGGAAGGCGTGTTGAAGGACGAAGCTGCTGCCCTGAACACCGGCTTCTTTCAGCGTGTGCTGCAGGGCACCCCCCATGTCACGCTAAAGCTTGCGCTGACGCTGGACGGCCGAATTGCCAATGCCGCCGGTGCCAGCCGCTGGATCACCGGGCCCTTGGCGCGACGTGCGGTGCATATGCAGCGGGCGTCGCATGATGCGGTGATGGTGGGTATCGGAACGGCGTTGGCCGATGATCCTGACCTGACTGTGCGCGATCTGGGCACAGCGCACCAGCCCCTGCGCATCGTGATCGACAGCCATCTGCGTCTGCCAGCGCACAGCCGTTTGGCGCAGACGGCGCGGACCAACCCGGTCTGGGTCTGCCATGCTGCGGGTACCGCGGTGCCATCCGGGTTGCAGAACCTTGGCCTGACCCTGATCCCCTGTGCCGCCGACGCCAGCGGACGGGTTGAAATAGACCAAGCTTTGCAACAGCTTGCAGCGCATGGCCTGACTCGGATCTTCTGCGAAGGTGGCGGCAGGCTGGCTGCATCGCTGATCGCGGGCGGTCATGCGGGCGAGATCATCGCGTTTTCAGCGGGCCATGTCTTTGGGTCGAACGGCACGCCGGGGGTGGGGCCGATTGATGGCGGTCCCACCCTGTCTGCGCCGGATTATGTGCTGACCGATTTGCGGCGGGTGGGTGACGACATCCTGCACCACTGGCGCCTGCGCCACGGCCCGCACTGACTACCAGTTGCCTGTGTTGCCCATGGAAACCCACGGCTCTGCCGGGGGCAGCGACGCGCCCTTCTGCAAAATCTCGATCGACACATTGTCGGGGCTGCGCACAAAGGCCATATGACCATCGCGCGGCGGCCGGTTGATCAGCACGCCATGCGCCGCCAGATGTGCGCAGGTGGCGTAGATGTCGTCTACCTCATAGGCCAGATGGCCAAAGTGGCGGCTGTCGGCGGGCAGCCCTGCGTCTCCATCCCAGTTGTAGGTCAGTTCCACCGGGCATTCAGGTTGGCCGGGCGGTGCCATGAAAATCAATGTGAAGCGGCCCTTTTCATTCTCATACCGTTTGGTTTCTTCCAGCCCCAGCAGGGCGTAAAACGCCATGGATTTCTCAAGGTCCAGAACCCGGACCATGGTGTGCAAATAGCGGATCGTCATCGTGCCCCCTTTGATGTGTTTGGCGAACCCTAGCAGGCTGGCCGGAAAAGGCGAGGGGCACAGCGCCTCCGTTTCCGTTTCCATCCAAAACGCAGGGCCTAGAATGCCGATTTGATGCCGATCGAGAAGCCGAAATTCTGACGGTCATGCAGGGCCGAGTTGGACTGAACCCGGCTGGCCTGAAGGTTCACCACTGGCGAAAACCCCATGTAGTCCAGCTTTTCAAAGGTCATCGACAGGTTGCCCTGCAGCGATAAATCCTCACGTCCGCCGCTGGCATAGCGGGAATCCGCAAAGACTTGCTGCGAAAGTTCCAACCCCGCCGAAAGCCCCACTCCGGCGACGGCTTGGCCCTTTTTCCAGCCCAAGGACACCGATGCCTGCCGTGACCGTACTTCGGCGGATTGGGACGCGGTCTGTGCCGCCTCGACCTCGATCGACAGCCGGTCCTGACCCACGGCCACACCATACCCAAACGACGCCGCCAACCGATCTGAAGATTGCAGCGCACTGTCTGCCCGAGCAGTGTGATCCGCCGACAGCGCAAAGGTCAGCGCCGCGCTGTCAGACAGCCTGTGATCCAGCCCCATCGACAGGCGCAAGTAGTCTGACAGATCAGCGCCGCCATACCAATTGTGCCCCAAAGTCCCCGACAGACGCAGCTTGTTGACGCCATCGGCATCCAGACCGCGCTTGTGCGACAGCCCGGCCTCCAGCGCCAGATAGCCGTAATCACTGGCCTGTGCCTTGGGGGCCTTGGCCTTTGCTGCGGCGGAAAGGGCCACGGCCTGACCCGAAAAGCCAAGCCGTGCCTCGGTCAGGCGGTGTTCTGCCTGTGGGGCAAAGCGGTAGGTTGCCGCCACGCCCAACCCAAGTTCTACCCCTGACAGCGCCTGACTTTCAGGTGCGATTTCAAACTGAAATGGCAGGCCCGATACGGTCATCGTGTCTTGCCGGCTGCCGTTGTTGACGTTGGATGAGGGCTGCGCCTGC
>CAZCFC010000397.1:0-2617 GCA_964497815.1 uncultured Cypionkella sp. | reverse complement strand
ATTGCCTTTGCACGACACCCCGATATTCACCGGCAGCGCGTCAAAGCTTTGCAGCATCCGCCCGATATGCCACGGCCCGGGTGTGCAGGTGGTGGCCAAAGTGCCATGCGCAGGCCCGGTGCCGCCGCCCAGCATGGTGGTGATCCCCGAATGCAGGGCATCGTCAATCTGCTGCGGGCAGATGAAATGGATATGGGCGTCCATGCCCCCGGCTGTCAGAATCCGGCCTTCGCCCGCGATGATCTCGGTGCCCGGCCCGATGATGGTATCCACCCCCGGCTGGGTATCGGGATTACCCGCCTTGCCGATCCGCGCAATCCGCCCGTCACGCAGGCCGATGTCGGCCTTGTAGATGCCGGTATGGTCCAGAATCAGCGCATTGGTGATCACCGTGTCCATCGCGCCCCCGGCACGGCTGATCTGGCTTTGGCCCATGCCATCGCGGATCACCTTGCCACCGCCGAACTTCACCTCTTCCCCGTAGGTCGTCAGATCGCGTTCGACCTCGATGATCAGATCGGTATCGCCAAGCCGCACCCTGTCGCCGGTGGTGGGGCCGAACATGCTGGCATAGCTGGCGCGCGTTATCAAAGCAGGCATTACAAATCCCCCATGACGGCACCGTTGAAGCCGTATACCCGGCGCAAGCCGCCCAAGGGCACCAGCCGCACCTCGCGGCGCTGGCCCGGCTCGAATCGCACGGCGGTGCCTGCGGCAATATCCAGCCGCATCCCGTGTGCGGCGGTGCGGTCAAAATGCAGCCCGGCATTGGTTTCGGCAAAGTGGTAATGGCTGCCCACCTGCACCGGCCGGTCGCCGGTATTGGCCACCATCAGCGTGACCACTCTGGAGCCCGCATTCAGCACAATATCGCCTGCGGCCGGAAAAACCTCGCCCGGGATCATTGGCTGCGGCCTTTGCGCAGCCAGACCACAACAGCCACGGCAAGCAAAGCCACGGCCATCATCACAAGGTGATCGGGTTCAGTGATCAGGTGGCGCAGGTTCGCCTGAAAACCGGCCTGCGCATGATCGCCCGGATGGGCCGTGGCCGTGGTGGGCAGCAGGGCAAAGGCGGCAAGATAGCGTTTCATGTGAACCTCTTAGCGGATAGGATGATGAACGGTGACAAGCTTGGTGCCATCCGGAAAAGTCGCCTCGACCTGCACCGAATGGATCATCTCGGGGATGCCCTCCATGCACTGGTCAGCCGTGATCACATGCGCGCCCGCCTGCATCAGATCGGCCACGCTGCGGCCATCCCGCGCGCCTTCCACCACGTAGTCGGTGATCAGGGCAATGGCTTCGGGATGGTTCAGCTTGACTCCCCGCGCCAGACGGCCCCGCGCCACCATGGCGGCGACCGAGATCAGCAGTTTGTCTTTTTCACGCGGAGTAAGGTTCATCGCAGCCCCTATGATTGCCAGACGCGGGGCAGGGGGCGGCCTTGCTGCATCACCCCCAACACCCGCAATATTTGCCGCCGCAAAGGCCAGCCATCGGCGGCACACAGCCGCACCGTCAGCCGCCCGTCCCAGCCCGAAGCCGCAGCCTGTACGCCCGGTTCATCCAGCACAGCCCGCAAGCCGGGCAACGCATCCTCGGCCCCCTGCGCCACCAGTGCCAGCGACGCAAACGCCCGCGCCCCACCCAGAACGGCCACCCCGGCGCGCAAGGCCGCATCATCCAGCCCGAACGGTTCGATGATCACCGGCGCACCCTGCCGCCAGATTTCACGCCGGTCGCGAAAGGTCAGATGGTTCACCACCTCGCCCATCGCCGCCCGGCCCAGCACCACCGATTCCAGAACCAGACAGCCCGCGCCGGCACCCAGATCAATCCGCGTGCTGCGGCTTAACGCGCTTGACTGAAACAGAATCGTTTCCTGCGGCAGCCAGTCCAGCCAACCGCCATCGCCCACAGACGCCGTCACCGTCACCGCCGCCACACCCGACGCCGCCCGATAGGCGCGCTCGGCCGTCTGGGTGGTCGCAACCACGCGCGCCCCCGCACCCAGATCGACGCGGTAAGACAGCCGGTCACCGCCCGTCAGCCCGCCGGATGTGTTCAGGAACACCACCTCTGGCACCGGCCCCGCATGTGGCAACAGCACCTTGGCCGACCCGGCCTGCGCCAGATCGCGCAGCCGCACCCGGCCTGCCGCCAGATCAAACGACACCGCGGCCAGACCATGGCTGCGCTGCATCTGGGCAATGGGGTGATGTGCGGTCATCGTGGCTCCTTTTGCGCGACGGTGGCCGCTGGCTGGGGGGGCTGCAATCCGGCGGGGCATCGCGGCGCACTCTTTGCGGGCAGGTGCCGCAATAATCGGCGCAGTCGGCAGGGGTCGCCGCAAAAATGGGCACGCTTTGTTCATCAGCCGCGCAACCTCTGTGCATTCGCGCGCCTTGCCAGATGCCGCAGCGATGCCATCTTGGACACAGCAACTGAAAGGCCACACCATGAGCTGGAATCCCATTCTTGACCCGTCGATCCCGATCGGTGACGCCGTGGACGCCATCGAAACCGTTGTGATCGCCCGCGCCCGTGATCTGGGCGGATGTGAGGTCCGCCGCGCCCTGCCATCCGTCAAGCGTCAGATGGTAGGCCCGTTCAGC
>CAZCFC010000396.1:0-2673 GCA_964497815.1 uncultured Cypionkella sp. | reverse complement strand
GTTGTCGCGTTCAACAGCCACATCAGCATGAAGAAGGCCATCATGGCCGTCACAAAGTCAGCATAGGCCACTTTCCACGCACCACCGTGATGACCGCCGCCTTGGACTATCTTCTTACGCTTGATGATGACTGGCGCGGCATTTGATTGCCCAGCCATTCCCACACCCATGTTTCAACACCCAAGTCCGGTTATAGGAGATCAGCGTTTACGCAGACTTAAGGGATGGCATTTTAGGCATTTCACCTTCTGCGATGCCCGCCGCGGACGGGACCGCCCCGTGTTGACTGGCGGGTTGTCTGTTGCTTGCGCAGGTGTTGGATCCCACGATTTGATGGTGCGATCCTTTCAAGGAAATGGAAGATGCAGCAGGGGACCAGTTCGTTACGGCAGCGCCAAGACCACGCACGCAGTCAGAGCAGCAATACAGCGATGCGTTCTCCGGGACGGCAATATCGGGACGGGGCCAAACTTCGCTTTCGCAACTGAGCCGGGAGCTTGGCATCAATCGGACGACATCTGCAAAGTGGCGCAAGCGCGACGGTCATGGATCAGAAGACCGGGCCGACAGAACCGCGCGCGACGGCGGTGATCGAATCCGGGGCGGCTGTGGTCGTGGGATACGGGTGCCACACGCTGCCGCCGCTGGATGACGGCCTCTATGCCCTGCAGCCATCGCTTGCACCTGACACAGGTCTGCGCTGCACCGGGGTCTGCAACGACAGGGCCTCTTGCGCCTGCCGGATGTCAAAGGGGACAAGCCCAAGCATCAGACGTTCAAACGCAACCCCACCGGCCTCTTTCGTATCGACATCGCCGACGGGCAGACCTCGGAACCGAAGCCAAACCTGTTCGTTGGGAACGATCGGACATCCAGGTTCGCCGTAGCCCAACCCGTTGCAGCAGCGGACAGAAAGACGGCCCGGGCGTTCCTGCAGCACATCTTCGAAGCCTTGTCCATCAGGGTCACACACGGCTGGGTCTTGTTCGCAAAGCAGCCGCGCAACAGGAACGCCATCAATTCCCGGCCGATACGCCGGGACATGATCTGCAAGGCCAACGACATCAAGCGCCGGCTAAACCGCCCGAGGCTTCCCCGGACTGATGGCCAGGTTGCGCGGATGAACCGCACGTCAAGGACGCTGGGGTCAGGCGCTTTGACTGCGAACGCCATGATCCGTTGCACACGCACCTCGCCGCAGTCCTGACCGCCCAGAACTTTGACCGCAGGCCAAAGGCCCCAAAGGGGCTGACACGCCCCGCATAAATTCGGGCATCACAGTCGGATCTGTTTCATCCCCGATCCGATCCACCCTATGCCGGGACTGAACATCTAGCGTTCCCGGAACGCCTCGTTGCTTTTGTACAACGGTTTGGTCAGATAGGTCAGGATGGTCTTGCCGCCCGTCTGCAATTCAACCTCGGCCTGCATGCCTGGACGGATTTCAAGATTTTTCTGCCGGTCGTCCAACTGGGTGCGGTCTACGCGCAGCGTCACCTTGTAATGGGGGTCGCCATCAGGATTGCGCGACCGTTCGTCTTTGAAAGTGTCGGCAGAAATGAACGTCACCTTGGCCTTCAGTGTGCCGTAGATCGTATAATCATAGGCGGAAAGCTTGATGACAGCGTCCTGCCCCTGCCGGACCGAAGCAATGTCGCGTGGCTTTACCTTGGCTTCGATGAACAGCTCTTCGTCCAGCGGGATGATCTGCAGGATTTCTTCACCCGACCTGACAACCCCGCCGATGGTGGTGACTGACAGCTTGTTGACCACTCCGCGCATAGGGGCGACAAGTATGGTGCGGGCCAGTTGATCTTCGGCCAGTTTCAGCTTTTGGCGCAGGCTGGCCAGTTCGCCCTGAGTTTTGGAGTAATCGTTGGCGCGTTCCAGTTCGGTTGTCGTGATCGCTTCGCTAAGCCGATTGGCGGCATCGCTGTGGGCCTTGCGGGCGCGGGTCACTTCGATGAGGGGGGCGATTTCCTGCTGGTACATGTTTTCCAACAAACCAAGCTCGTTGTCAGCTTGTTCAAGCACCGCCTGTGCGCCCTCGACCCGCGCCTGATACTCATCCTGTCGCGCTGAAAGCAGCGCTTTTTCTGACGTCACAATATCAGGCACGCGGTTGGACAGGCTGGCTGGAACATCGAAGCCCGACTCACCTGCAATCTCGGCCTCTAGCCGAAAGCGCCGAATTTCGAGGGCTGCGATTTCATCAGACAGTTCATCCACCGCCGACTGGTACTGCGTGCCATAAAGCCGCGCCAGGGTTTGGCCGGGCTCTACGACATCGCCTTCGGCGACGTTCAGTTCGGCCAGAATCCCACCCTCAAGGTTCTGGATGATCTGGGGCCGCGAGGACGACACAACTTCACCCGAAGCGCGCACGATCTCGTCAACCCACGCCACCGCCGCCCACAACACAAACACCACGGCCACAGCCACGATCATCCAGATCGTGCGGCTGGGGCCCCGCATTTTTGCCGCGAAATCATCGTCGAAGGCGGCAAGGCTCATCCTGTGGCACCGCCGCTGGTGACGGTGGCGCGCACGGCGCTTAGGGTGATGGTGGGCTTGACCTGGGTGTTGGATGGGGGGTTGGATGGGGGGGCGGGTGATGCGGTGGCAACCGGATCGGCGGGCGGGGCCTTGTTCAGATGCGCCAGTACAGCGTCA
>CAZCFC010000395.1:0-2675 GCA_964497815.1 uncultured Cypionkella sp. | reverse complement strand
AGCTGGTGATGGCGTTCGAGGAAGAGTTCGGGATCGAGATTCCGGATGATGCCGCAGAAACCATCCAGACCTTTGGCGATGCGGTGAAGTTCATCTCTTCGGCCGCCTGATCCCGTTTTGTGGATCGGACGATTGGGCACCCTTCGGGGTGCCTTTTTCGTTTTGGCAGTGTCTTCGTGTTGGCGGTGTCTGCGTTTCGGCGGTGTTTGAGTTTTGGCGGCATCATTCCGGAGGGGCCGGTTTGCGGCGGGCGCAGCCGGGGGTTTCACACCCCCGCGCCCCGGAGGGGCTTCCCCCGTGGGATATTTGCGCACAGAGGATGACAATTTTAGCTAAGTTTTAGGCAGTTGGTCCGCGGCATCACTGCAACCCACGGCCGCCCGAAGATGGCCGCCGTGGGATTGGATCACTCGGCCGCCAAGCCGGGTTTGCGCAGGGATTGCAGTGGGGAGAGCGCCTGAAGATCGGCTTCCAGACGGTCGATGCGTTCGGCCAGCTGCTGTGGCAGAGGGTCTGCGGGTTCGGACTCTTTCGGGCCGATGACCTTGCTGAACAGGCGGGTGAGCAGGCGTGAGAGGTCGTCCATGATCAGG
Organism: uncultured Cypionkella sp.; assembly: GCA_964497815.1. Classification (GTDB taxonomy): domain Bacteria; phylum Pseudomonadota; class Alphaproteobacteria; order Rhodobacterales; family Rhodobacteraceae; genus Cypionkella. The sequence goes on along the minus strand of CAZCFC010000395.1, from coordinate 2,082 downwards.
TAGAACGACGGCACCACCACGAGGCTGAGGACGGTGGAGACGATGATGCCGCCGATCACCGCGGTGGCCATCGGCGCCCGGAACGCGCCACCTTCGCCCACGCCCAAAGCCGAAGGCAGCATGCCCGCCGACATGGCAATCGAGGTCATCACGATGGGCTGCGCCCGTTTGTGCCCGGCCTCCATCACCGCCTTGAGCCGTTCCATGCCGCGCGCGCGCATCTCGATCGCAAAGTCGATCAGCAGGATGGCGTTCTTGGTCACGATCCCCATCAACATCAGGATGCCGATCAACACCGGCATCGACAGTGCCGCGTTGGTCAGGATCAGCGCCGCTGCGACGCCGCCGATGGCGAGCGGCAGCGAGAACAGGATGGTGAAAGGCTGGATCACCGATTTGAACAGCAGGATCAGCACCGTCAGCACCAGCATCAGGCCCATGATCATCGCCTTGCCAAAGCTGGCGAACAGCTCGGCCTGAATTTCGGCATCCCCTGCGGTTTGCAGCCGCGCCGTGCCGGGCAGGACAACGCTTTGCGCAATCTCGGTGAAGCGGGCGGTGGCGGTGCCCAGGGCCACGCCCACGGGCAGGTTGGCGCCGATGGTGGCGCGGCGTTCGCGGTTCAGACGTTCGACGGTGGCCGGACCCTGGGCGATGGCGATGTCGGCCACCGCAGAAAGTGGCACCGAGCTGCCGGTGTTGGTGGGCACGCGCAGAGCGGCGATGCGGGTGAGGTCCTGCCGGCTGGCGTCGTTCAGGCGCACGCGCACAGGGATCTGGCGGTTGTCGAGCGAGATTTTCGCCAGCGCCGCATCCTGATCGCCAATGGTGGCCACGCGCAGGGTTTCCGCGATTTGCGCGGTGGTGACGCCCAGACGCGCGGCCTCGTCCCTGCGGGGGGTGATCTGGATTTCGGGGCGCGGCAGCGCGCCTTTGGTGGCGACATTGGCCAGCAAAGGATCGCCCGACAGCGCCTCTTCGAGGCGGGCGACGGCGGTGTTCAGATCGGACTCATTGGCGGCGAGAACCGAGAAGGACAAGTCACGCTCGCCCCGGTCATTCAGTTTGAAGGCGCGCACGTCGGGCACATCGGCGAGGCGCGCGAAGATGTCCGCCTCAATGATGTTCTGCGGGGTGGTGCGGCCGTGGTTTTCCACTGTTGGCACCAGAATCGACAGCAAGGGAATCCGATTGCCAAGTTCCGACAGTTTCAGCAGCAGCGAATGGTCCAGCCGGTCCAATGCCACGGTGATCGAGGCGCGGCGGATGTCCAGATCGCCGGTGGGGGAGGAGCCACCGAGGACAAAGATATTGTTGATGCCGTCAATATCCTTGATCTTGTCGACCATGGTCTGGGTGGTGTGATCGGTTTCATCAAGTGTGGAGCCGGGGGGCAGTTCGACCGAGATCGAGATGCGGCTGACATCCTCGGGGGGCAGAAAGCTGCCGGGGACCTGCAGCATGAAATAGACCGACACGATCAGCACGCCGATGGCGGACACCAGCGTCAGGTAATAGGCGGGCAGTTTCAGCCAGGTGCCGCGCCCGATCGGGATCATCGGGATGCGCCCATGGGTGGTCGCGCGGACCATGGCAAGATAGCGGCGCATCACTGGGCCATCGGTTTCGCCTTCATGGTGGCCTGCGTTGGCGTCTTTGGCGGACATCAGATAGGCCGCCATCATCGGCGTGATCAGGCGGGCAACCAGCAGCGAAAACATCACGGCGATGGCGACAGTCAGGCCGAATTGTCGGAAGTACTGCCCGGGTATGCCGCCCATGAAGGACACCGGCACAAACACTGCGATGATGGTGAAGGTGGTGGCAATGACGGCAAGGCCGATTTCATCTGCGGCCTCGATGGCTGCGCGGTAAGGGGTTTTGCCCATGCGGATGTGGCGGGCGATGTTTTCGATTTCCACAATCGCGTCATCGACAAGGATGCCGGTGGCAAGGGTGACAGCCAGGAAGGACACAAGGTTGAGCGAAAATCCCAGCAGGTCCATCACCCAGAACGTGGGAATGGCGGACAACGGCAGGGCAACGGCGGTGATCAATGTGGCACGCCAGTTGCGCAGGAAG
>CAZCFC010000394.1:0-2707 GCA_964497815.1 uncultured Cypionkella sp. | reverse complement strand
GCTTGATGTTCATCGAGGTTTCGCGACGCAGGTCGCCTTCCACGGTGACGTTTGCGTCGATGTATTCGCGGATCGCCAGAACTTCAGCATCAGACAGCTGATTCACGCGACGGGCGCGGTCGATCTTCACAGCTTCGCAGATTTGCTCTGCAATGTGCGGACCAACGCCAGTGATATAGGTGAGCGCGATCGGAACCCGTTTCGCGGTCGGGATGTTAACGCCAGCAATACGTGCCAAACGTGTCTTCCTTCATGGTTGCGGTTCCGTGGTGCCAGAACCTTTTTTCACAACACCGCCCCGGCTCTTGCCGCGACGATTCTCATCTTCCGCAAATGCGGAAACCAGCAAGCGATTCCGCTGCAGGACGCCGTGCTTTATGGGCTTTTCCGCAGGGCGTCAAGGCCGCGCGTAGGGAATTGTCAGGACTTGTCAAGAACCTTTGCAATGGCCGCCGCCACGGCATCCATCCCGGCCATGCCGTCAAGCTGACACAGTGATTTCTTGGCCCAGTAATAGCCGATCAGCGGCGCGGTATTCTTGTAGTATTCGCGCAGGCGCACCTCGAACACTTCGGGCGTGTCATCCTTGCGGACTGGCTGGCCCATGGCGCGCGCCTCTTCGGCCCGCTTGACGATCCGGCCCACCAAGGCCGTGTCATCCACCACCAGCTCGATCACGGCATCCAGCGTCAGACCTTTTTGCGCCAAAAGGTCCGCAAGGGCGTCGGCCTGTTTCAGGGTGCGGGGAAATCCGTCGAAAATAAAGCCGCCCGGCGCGCCTTTGGCCAGTTTCTCGGCGATCAGCCCGATCACGATGTCATCCGTCACCAAGGCGCCACGTTCCATCACCTCAGCCACGCGGCGGCCCATTTCGGTGCCGCTTGTCTTGGCTTCGCGCAGCATGTCGCCGGTGGAAAGTTGCACCATGGCCCGGTCCTCGACCAGCCGCATCGCTTGGGTGCCTTTACCGGCACCGGGTGGGCCAAGAAGGATGATGTTTGCCATGGGTGCAGCCTTTCTAAAGTAAAAAAGGCCCGGCGGGGGAGCGCCGGGCCGATTGCAGTCTTGCCCGGCTTAGCGGCGCGCGGGCGGTTTCGGCGCGGTGCTGCGTTTCTTGCCACGCAGCTGCGACTTTTCGATCAGGCCCTCGTACTGGTGGGCCAGCATGTGCGATTGAATCTGGTTGATCGTGTCCATCGTCACCGACACCACGATCAACACCGAAGTGCCGCCGAAGTAGAAGGGAATCGCGAACTGGCTGCGCAGGATTTCAGGCAGCAGACAGATCGCAGCCAGATAGGCCGACCCCAGAACCAGAACCCGCGTCACCACGTAATCCAGATATTCTTGCGTCTTTTTGCCCGGACGAATGCCCGGAATGAAGCCACTTTGATTCTTCAGATTCTCGGCCACTTCGTCGGTTTTGAAAGCGACGTTCGCCGTGTAGAAATAGGCGAAGAACACGATCATGCCGACGAAGAACAGCAGATACAGCGGCTGACCGGGGCCGAAATAGGCCAGAATGGTCGACATGATCGGCCCGGTTGATGCGCCCGAGAAGGTAGAGATGGTTGTGGGCAGCAGCAAGAGCGACGAGGCGAAGATCGCCGGGATCACGCCCGCCGGGTTGACCTTGATCGGCAAATGCGACGAACCGCCGTCATAGACCTTCATGCCCACCTGACGGCGGGGATACTGGATGTGGATCTTGCGCAGGGCGCGTTCCATGAACACCACGGCGGCGATCACAGCAACCACCATCACCAGCACACCCAGAATGACCGGAGTCGAGATCACGCCTGCACGGCCCTGACTGAAGAATTGCGCCAAGGCTGCCGGGATTTCAGCCACGATACCGGTGAAGATGATCAACGAGGTGCCGTTGCCGATGCCGCGCGCGGTGATCTGTTCACCCAGCCACATCAGGAACATCGTGCCGCCGACCAGCGTGACCACACAGGCAATGGTGAAGTACAGGCCCGGTGTATGGGCCAGGCCCCCCGCCTGAATCGACATGGCAATGCCATAGCCCTGCAAGGTGGCCAGTGCGACGGTCGCATAGCGCGTCCACTGGTTCATCTTCTTGCGGCCCTGATCGCCCTCTTTTTTCATCTGCTCCAGTGTGGGGACCATGGTGGCCAGCAACTGAATGATGATCGAAGCCGAGATATAGGGCATGATGCCAAGGGCAAAGATGCCCATCCGGCTGATCGCGCCACCGGTGAACATGTTCAGAATGCCACCGACGCCCGCGCCCGCATTATCCATGAACTCGCGCAGCGCGGTGCCATCAATTCCGGGAACCGGAATGTAGGTGCCAAGCCGGTAGACCATCAACAGCCCGATGGTAAAGAAGATGCGCTGACGCAAATCAGTCGCCTTGCCTAGCGCACCCCAGCTGAGGTTCGCGGCCATTTGCTCTGCAGCAGATGCCATGCCCAGTTCTTTCTGCATAACCCGATAAGGGAAGCGCCGCCGAACCGTTTCCGGTCGGCGGCGCGGGAAACTTCACCCGATGTAAGCGGTCTGTCAACCGCTCACAAGGCGTAATGCACGCGGCAAAGGGCGTTATGCCGCTTTGCGAACCGACTTGCCGTGCGGTGCCAGTGTCGGGGCAACCGTCAGGGTGCCACCAGCAGCGGCAACAGCCTCTACCGCCGCAGCCGAAGCGCCGGTGACGCTCAGCTTGACAGCCGACTTGATCTCG
>CAZCFC010000393.1:0-2709 GCA_964497815.1 uncultured Cypionkella sp. | reverse complement strand
GGGTCAGGCGCACAAAGGTGATGGGTGCGTCGGGCGTCCATGTGGTGCGTTCTGTGATGAACAGGGCGGCGGTTGCGGGCACCCCCATCACCTCGGCCTCGCGCATGGTGGGATTGGCCGCAGAAAAGGCAATGTCGCCCAAGACATAGGCGATATGCGTGACCAGCCATTCATTGACACTGACCGTTGCGAAATCCGGCAGGGGGGCGGGCAGGACCGCCGGGTTCAGCCAGCGCGATTCGAACACAAAGGGCTGACCGTCGGCCATATGCAGGGTTTCCAGATAGATCAGCCGCACCTGTCCAGACAGCCCAAGGCGCGAGGCGACCGGCACCGGCGGCACGGCCTCGGTTTGCACAAGCAGACGAAAGCTGTGGGATTGGCCGCGGGCCTCGATCTCTTGCCGGATCACCGGGATCTCCAGCGTGGCCTTGCGCACCGGCAACAGGGCGACCCGCGTGCCGGCCTTGCGGCGGCGCTCCAGCACCCCGGCCCCGGCCAATTCGCGCAGCGCCCGGTTCACCGTGGCGCGCGCGCAGCCGAATTCCTGCGCCAACGTCTCTTCGGTTGGGATCAGCCCCCCGGGCGGCCAGTCGCGCACGCGGATACGGCGCAGCACCTCGGCCCGGATGTCTTCCCAGCCGCCCATCACAGCGCGTCCCGAAGGCGCGCGATGGTGGACCGATAGCGGGCGATGATGCCATCACGGGCGGCATGACGGCCCTGATGCACGATATGACGGCCCGCAGACCAGACCTCGGCCACCATGCGGTCATCGCCTGCAAAGATGAACGTATCCAGCAGCATATCCCCCACCGATGCCCCCATATCAGGGCCAGAGCAATCCAGCGCCATCAGATCGGCCCACATGCCGATCGCAACCGCGCCTGACTGCCGCCCCCCCGCCAAAGCCCCGCCGATGCAGGCCTCTTCGTACAAAAGGCGCCCCGTCGATCGCCCGGCATCCGCCAGCACCGCCCGGCCCCGCACGCCCAGCCGCTGCGAATATTCCAGCAACCGCAGCTCTTCGGACAGGCTGATGCGCACGTTGCTGTCCGACCCCACGCCAAAACGCCCGCCCGCCGCGCGGAACCGCACGCCATCAAAGATGCCATCGCCCAGATTGGCCTCGGTGATCGGACACAGGCCGGCAATCGCACCGGTTTGCGCCATGGCTTCGGTTTCGAACGGCTCCATCTGGGTGGCGTGGATCAGGCACCAGCGGCTGGAAAGGGCGTGGCTCTCCAGCAACCATTGCACCGGGCGCAGGCCCGTTGCCGCCTGGACCTCGGCCACCTCGGCCAGTTGCTCAGCAACATGAATGTGGATCGGGGCCTGCGGGGCCAAAGCCTCGGCCAGGCGCAGCCCGGCGGGCGAAGCCGCACGGAGCGAATGCGGGGCCACACCCAGCACCGTATCGCCGGGCAACGGCAGCACCGCCTGCGCCGCGGCCTGCCACAGCCGCCCGAAACGGTCAGGATCATTGCCAAACCGCAACTGCCCCGCGGTCAGCGCCCGGCCGTCACAGCCACCACGTTCATACAATACCGGCAAAAGCGTCAGCCCAAGGCCGGTATCCACAGCCGCCGCCGCAATCCGTGCCGACATTTCGGCCAGATCGGCATAGGGCAGCCCGCCAACACCGTGGTGCAGATAGTGAAATTCGGCCACACCGGCATACCCAGCCTCGGCCATCTCCAGCATCACCATGGCGGCAATGACCTGCACGTCATCGGGCGTCAGGCGGTCCAGAAAGCGGTACATCAGCGTCCGCCATGTCCAGAAACTGTCCTGCCCTTGCCCGCGCGCCTCGGTCATCCCGGCCATCGCGCGTTGAAACATGTGGGAATGCAGGTTGACCATGGCGGGCAACAGGCAATCAACGGTGTGCCCCCCCCCCGGCGCGCCCGTCTCTACCGCCACAATCCGCCCATGGGCCACCGTCACCCGCACATCCTGCGCCCAGCCATCTGGCAACAGGGCGGTCTTGGCATGAATGACAGTCATCGCAGGCTCCTTGACGTCCGTAATATGTGCATACATAATAACCTCAAGCACAGACAAAAGGCAAGCCCGATGGCGATTCTGTTGACCGATGCAACGCTGGCAACCATGACCGATGGCTATGGGCTGATCGCGCAAGCCGCCGTCGCCATGGAGGCGGGCCATATCCTGTGGGCCGGGCCGATGGCCGACCTGCCTGCCACCCACGCCCAAATGCCCCGCCATTCGGCCCAAGGCCGCCTTGTGACGCCCGCGCTGATCGACTGTCACAGCCACATCGTCTTTGGCGGCGACCGCGCGGCGGAATTTGAAATGCGGCTGAACGGGGCCAGCTATGCCGAGGTGGCGCGCGCCGGGGGCGGTATCTTGTCCACCGTCACGGCGACCCGGGCCGCGTCCGAGGCCGATCTGCTGGCGCAGGCGCTGCGGCGGGCCGATCAGATCATCGCGGGCGGTGCTGCGACGATTGAAATCAAATCCGGCTATGGCCTGACTGTTGCCGACGAATTGAAGATGCTGCGCGTGGCCCGTGCCGTGGGCGCCGCCCGGCCGGTGCATGTGGTGACGACCCACCTTGCCGCCCACGCAGTGCCCCCCGAATACTTGGGTCGGCCCGATGCCTATATCGACGAGGTGGTTCTGCCCTCGCTGGTACAGGCAAAGGCGCAAGGGCTGGTCGATGCGGTGGATGCCTTCTGCGAGGGC
>CAZCFC010000392.1:0-2712 GCA_964497815.1 uncultured Cypionkella sp. | reverse complement strand
CTTCAGCTGCGCCAAAAACCAACTTGTGCCATGATCGTGGACTGTCATGTTGCAACCTCATTAATACTCTACGCTCCACATATCGCTCAATTTCGAACGGATGCAAGCTAGGTTTTCGATGTGCATTGTGAGCTACTCCCCGATCCTTGGACAGTTTTCAGGCTGATTTAAGCTACTGCCTGCACCTGCTGATCGGTTTGGGTTTCCTCAAGGCTGGCGGATTTACAGAAGCCTGGGATGTCGGCGTAACCCTCGCCCAGACGCCATGCGTGGTAGGTCTCGGCGATCTGGGCCATGTTGGCGTCGGTGAACTCTTTGCGGGTGCGGTCGACCATCACGCCCAATTTACTGGCGTCGATGAACAGCACTTCGCCGCGCCGGTCGCGCAGCTTCTTGCCCGTGCGAGGCCGTTGGTTTTGTCCTTGGCCAGGAACCACAGGCAGGCCGGGATCTGGGTAGAGTAGAACAGCTGACCCGGCAGGGCGATCATGCAGTCAACCACCTCGCCCTCGCCCGACTGGGTAGAGGACATGGAGCCGTTGGCCAGCACCACGCCAGCGGTGCCGGTGGGGGACAGTTGATGCAGGATGTGTTGCAGCCACGCGTAGTTGGCGTTGCCGGTTGGCGGGATGCCGTATTTCCAGCGGGCATCCTCGCGCAGCCGGTCGCCGCCCCAGTCCGAGATGTTGACGTGCGGGTCTCGTCACCGTTCATGGCCCCCGCCTTGCTGACATGGTGGACCAGTTCGATGGCGCAATTGGTGACATCAGCAAGCTTGCGCCAAATCACCACAACCGCATTCATGCCAGTGGTGTCGTTCTCGACACGCTGTGGGTCGTGACGAAGGGGTCTACGATAAGCACATCGATATGATGTTCACGAATGGCCTTGATCAGTTCATCCACCTGCGCCTCCGCGACCGAAGCGCCCCCCTTGTCCATTTTCACAAGGCAGATCGGCAAAATGCGACCACTGCCGACCAGCAGTCGGTCGCCAAGTTGGTCAAGTCACCCGACGAAATCCGCGCCGTGATGGCCCACATGACCAACAAGGAAGGTGCGACCTATACCAAAAAGGCAGATCGTTCACGGCTTGCTGATAGCGGGTTTGTTGGGCTGTCCAGCACAGAAGCGGAACGAAACTTGTCCAACCTGTCGGATTGGTTGGAGACTAGGGTGTCGCAAACTTTTGAAAGGAAGGCTAAAAAATGAAGAAGTGGCAGCCCGTAGGGGAGTCGAACCCCTCTTGCCTGGTTGAAAACCAGATGTCCTAACCGATAGACGAACGGGCCACTGGGCGGGTGTTTAGGGTGGTTTTTGCCGCGCTGCAAGGGGCAAAAATGCGATTGCCGCGCGGTGTTTTCACTTTTTGACGGTTATGGCGTCAGTCGTCGATCTTGCCGCCCATGATGGCGATGGCCTGCTGATAGACCTTGGCCGCGTTCCACTCCTTGATCACGGCGAAATTCGGCTCGCCCTCCTGATAGCCCTTGCCGGGCTTCCAGCCTTTGCCGCGCAGATAGTTGGCGGTGGTGGCCATGGCATCGGTGATGTCGGTCAGATCGACGCGCCCGTCGCCATTGCCATCAACGCCATATTGCATGGCATTGCCCGGCAGGAACTGGGTGTGCCCCAACTCTCCGTGTTTGGCACCAACCGATTTCGAGCTGATCGAGCCGTTGTCGATCAGTTTCAGCGCCCCGATCAGATGCGGGGTGAAAAAATCATTGCGGCGGCAGTCCCAGGCCAGCGTGGCAATGGCCGACACCACATTCGTGTCCCCCATGAAATTGCCAAACCCGGTTTCCATGCCGTGAATAGCGATCAGAACGCCTGCCGGCACACCATATTGCGCCTCCAACCCGGCGTAGAAATCGGCATTCTTGGCCTTGCGCGCGCGGCCCTGGGCGATGATGGCATCCGCCCCGCGCACGGACATGAACTTTGTCAGCGTGTATTTGAAGCTTTTCTGGTTGCGGTCGGCGGAAATCGTGGCCTTGGAATAGCTGGCCCCCATCAGTGCGGCGCGTCCCTTTTCGCCCACACCTGCGGCTTTGGCTTCGGCGGCCATATCGGATTTCCAGTCTTCAAACCCGGCCGAGCTGTCGCCACACGGCGCAGAAAGGGCAGGGGCGGCCATACCGATGGCCAAGGCCACCAAAACCGATTTGAGCAAATAAGACGTCATGAACGCGGGCTTGATCGACACAGTCAGCACCTTGCATAAGATATTTCGTTCCACTCTAGACAGGTGCGCGCGCCGCGCAAGGGTGGATACCTGCCCGCTATCGCACGCCGCACTGGTCTGGCTGCACCGCTGTGCAAGCTTGGGTCGCTGTTGGTCTGGTGGGGCAATTCGATGATCCCGTTTGCGCCGCATGACGGCGGCCCCGTCGCCGTGCGGTGGTCTGGGCCATGGGGATCCAGTTTTGCCCGACGATCAAGGTGCCTTTGCAAACGAATGGAATGGCGTTCTGCTTGCAGAAGTATGTGAACCTTGACCTTACCCGATTACGCTGCCTTCTGTCGGCGGCAGCTTGGTCGCATTTGCGGCTGCGTCCAAGGCCAAGTCGACCGGGCTGTTCGGGCGACCGCCAAACCCGGATGCCCCGGCCAGACCTGACAATCTGCCCGCGCCTCGAAACCGCGGAACAGCGCACGGTCTTCCTTTTGACCGCGCTTCGGGCAAGTCTGGTCAGTCTGGTCAGTCTGG
>CAZCFC010000391.1:0-2715 GCA_964497815.1 uncultured Cypionkella sp. | reverse complement strand
GCCTTGGCGCGTTGCTCTTTCGGCAGGCCAGCGGCGGCCAGACCGATCACGATGGCATTGTCCCCCGCAAGCACAAGGTCGATTGCGATGACCTGAAACAAGGCAGTCAAAGCTTCTGAAGTCAGAAAATCCATGCGGGGCACCAAGATTGTTGTGGTTTACGGGTAAGTAGGCCCTTGCCGTCCTGTGTTCAACCCGTTTCCGCAGGCGGCCCCGCTTCTGCACCAAGTTGCAAGGCGGAACACCGCTGCGTCAGCGGACGGCGGCTGTGCCCATGGCCTGCAGGCGATTGGCTTCGGCCAAGGCGGCGACAGCGGGTTTCGGGTCTTGCAGAAAGCCGCGCAGGGCCTGCATGTCGGCCGCTTTCAACACGCGGCGCAGCGATTTGTCGCCCGCATTGGTCAGCACGGTCAGGCTGGCCTGCCCTGCGCCGACGGCCATCAGCAAGCGATGGTCGGCGGCTGTGGCCTGCCCCGTTTCCGGATCGGTACGGGTTACGGCCGCCTGGGCAAAGGCCAGCCCCTTGATCACGCCGTATGCCCGCGCGCCGGGCGGCAGGTCTGGTGTGTCGCGGCCCGTCGAGGCGGTATGTTCAATGCGGCTGACGTCAAGATCGGGGTTATAGGCCAGACGCAACACCACCAGACGCCGGTCTTCGTCATCGGTCATGGCCTTTTCATAGGTCATGGCGAAATTCATGTCGGGGGTCGTGCTGGCGGCATAGTCCCGCAGCACCGCCGCCGTCTGGTCATGGATGGGGGCCGCGGGGTCAAAGGCGACCCGGGTGATCAGCGCCCCATCGGCGGGCGTGTAGGGGCGACGGGTCCAGCCTTGCGGTGCGGGCGGCAAAAGTTCGGCCAAATCCACGCGCCCACCAGCCATGCCCAGCGGGCCACCGATGCGGTTGGACAGCCCCACCAGATAATCCACCGTCGGGGCGGTGGGGTTGCGGACCGAGAAGTTGTGAAAGTCCAGGGTCAGCACACCCCAACCGACCATCATCGAATAGAAAACCGGAACCAATTTCGACATGACACGCCTCACTGTTACAAAACCGAGGACAGTTTTGACCGCAGACCTTGGCGAATGCGGGGCGAGTTTGTGGAAAAATTCGCAACAATGGCGGGGTTTTTGCCGCATTACCCTATGGCGGTTGTGCAAGACCGGGGGTGCAGGCGGGCGCGGTTGCGTTGTGCCGAGCGGATGCTTTGGCGCACAAGCCCGGGGGGCGCAGCGGGCCGCCCCCCTTGGCTTTGGTCGGGTGGCGGCGTCAGTTCTTGGGGCAGTCCAGCTTGCCTGCCCGGCGCACGCAGGCCTTTTGCGACGCCTCGGCGCTGCTGCCCGCTGCGGCCACCTCTTGCGATCCACCGACCTTTTGCATGATTTTGGACAAGGCGCCGGGTTCTTCGGCGGATCCAGCCCCATCCACGGCATCGGCTGACGCCGTGGATGCGGCAGAATCGGTGATGTTGGGCAAAGGGTCGTTCAGCAGGCTGTTCAGCATGACGAAATCGACTGCGGAAAGGGCTTCGGCAATCACCGCGTCATCGGTGCTGCGGGTGACGGCGGTGATGGTGATGGCATCGGTCAGGGTGGCGCGAAAGCGGCGCAGGGCCGGGTCATCGTTTTCGCCGGGGGCCAGTTCCTGAAAGGTAACGCCATCCACTACCGCAAATTCGAGCGGCGGCGCGGCGGCGCCGGCATCTTCGATCGCCTTCATGAAGGCCGCCTGCGCCTGTAGCGCCTGCGTGGGCAGGCCCCCGTCGGCGGCCAGATACACACCGGACAGGCGCAGGCCGATGTCGCCCTTGTAAAGTGCCAGATCGACCGTCTCGACACCCTTGGTCAGCAGTTTGCCGAAATTCTCTTGCCCGCGCGAGTCGATGAACCGTTCGGATTCTTGCTGGGTCGGTGGACGGCCTGCAAGGATGGCAAGGTCTTCGGCCTGGAAGCGATGCACCTTCCAGCCCGCCAGTTGCTCGGGCATTGCGTTGGCAAGGCTGGGCGGACGGGAATAGGCGGCAATCGCCAATTGGCGCGAGGCCATGTATTCGGTCAGGCCGAACACCTGCCCGGGATGCTTTTGCTTTTGCATGTAGAAATCCATCCCGCCGACAACGGCGGCAAGGATGGCCACAAAGAGGATTGGCAAAAGTTTCGACATGATACCCCCGAAAGACAACCCGTGTTTGCGGGGGGATGACGGTGGTTCTGGTCGCCCTTAAGGAGAAAATGGGGCCGGACTGTGTTACAGCATGCCCGGCACGACCTGATCCGGTGGGCGATGGCCATCGGCAAAGGTCTTGATGTTGATGATGACCTTTTCGCCCATCTCGATCCGGCCTTCGACGGTGGCCGACCCCATATGCGGCAGCAGCACCACATTGGGCAGATCGCGCAGGGCGGGGCTGACCTCGACCCCGTGTTCGTAGACGTCCAGCCCCGCGCCTGCGATTTCGCGGTCCCGCAGACCGCGGGTCAGGGCGTTTTCGTCGATGACCTCACCCCGAGACGTGTTGACGATCACTGCCGAAGGTTTCAGCAGTTTCAGCCGACGGGCGTTCAGCAGGTGAAACGTCGAAGGGGTGTGCGGGCAGTTGACGGAAATGATGTCCATGCGGGCAATCATCTGATCCAGACTTTCCCAATAGGTGGCGTCCAGTTCCGCCTCGACCTCGGGGCGCAGGCGTTTGCGGTTGTGGTAATGCACCTGCA
>CAZCFC010000390.1:0-2722 GCA_964497815.1 uncultured Cypionkella sp. | reverse complement strand
AAAACCACCTTCTGCTGGTTGCCGCCCGAAAGCTGGCTGACCGCCTGTTCCAGCGACGAAGCGATGACGTTGGTCTGCCGGGCCAGACCGCCGACATGGTCGGCCTCTTTCTGGCGGTTGATAAAGCCGAACTTGCCCGACAACAGGCCAAGCCCGCCAATCGCCACGTTTTCCCGCACGCCCAGAATGCCGACATAGCCGCTGGCATGGCGGTCGGTCGGCACAAGGCCAATCGTTGGCAATTTGTCGCCCGCCCCGGAAATCTTGCCACGCGGCGGGGTCAACTGCCCGGCCAACATCATGGCCAGGGCCTCTTTGCCACCACCGACGGGTCCGGCAAGGGCAACAATCTCGCCGGGTTGAATCTGAAAGTCGATGTCATGGCCATACTGCGCGGGCACGCGGATGGCGCGCGCCTGCAACAGGGGCGGCGCCTCCCTTTGCGTGTGATCCTCGCGCACCGACCGCGCGGTCTTCTCGCCCATCATCAGGTCGGCAATGATTTCCACATCCAGATTGCGGACCTGTTCACGCGCTTTCACCACCAGCCCATCGCGCAGGATGGTCACGGTATCGGCAACCTCGAACACCTCATCCAGATGGTGCGAGATATAGATAAAGGAAATTCCCGCCGCCTTCAGCGCCTTGACCTGCTCGAACAGGATGCGCTTTTCGGTGTTGCTAAGGGCCGCTGTCGGCTCGTCCAGAATGATCACGGGCACGCCGCGGCTGAGCGCCTTGATGATCTCAAGCAACTGGCGCATCCCGGCGCTCAGCTCGCCCACCAAAGACTCGGCCCGGATATTCATGTTCCATTTGGCCAGCAATTCGCGGGCCTTTGTCGTCATCAACGCATGGCTGACCATGCCGAACCGGTTCTGAACCATGGGATTTTCCAGAAACAGGTTTTCGGCAACGGTCAGCAGATTGAACAGTTGCGGCGTCTGCTGCACATGCGCGATGTCGTCCCGGATCAAAGCCGCATAGGGCTGTCCGGTTGCCGCAATTTCGGTGTCAGAGATGCGGATGCTGCCGGTGTCTGATGCAACCAGCCCGCTCATCGTGGACACAAGGGTACTTTTCCCCGCGCCGTTGCGGCCCAAAAGGGCGTGAACCTCACCCTGCATGACGGTGAAATCCACGCCTTTCAAGGCACGCGTGGAACCAAAGGTCTTGGAGATGTTGCGCATCTCGACGATGGGTCGCTTGTTTTCCATGATCTTCGGATCCACGCTTTTCATTGCAGCTGATTACTTGCCGACCTGGTTTGCCCACAGATCAGGCGAGTCGACGTTTTCGGCGGTGACCAAGGTTGCGTTCAACTGGTACTGCGGGCCAACCGGGGTATCGATGACCTTGCCGTCGTCGCGCGGGCCTGCTTCGATCTTGCCACCACCGGCGACCAGTTCGATCAGTTCGGCGGTCTTGGAGGCATAGGCGCTCAGGGGCTGCGAAACGGTCGCATCCAGCGCCTTGTCGCGGATCAGTTGCAGACCCTGCGGCGTGCCGTCGATGGCGATACGGATCACCGAGTCTGCTTCACCAACAGCCGCACCCTTGCCGCCGGCGGTCAGCTGGGCGTTCACGGCCGATGCCATCAGTTCGGACGCCATGAAGATACCGGCAAGGTTCGGGTTCTGCGTCAGCACGTTTTGCGCGGCGTCTGCGGCCATGTCGGCGGTCCATTCCGTCGGGCGCTGAATGATGGTCACTTTCGGGGCCAGTTCGGCCAGCGTCTTGGCAAAGCCGTCCGAGCGGTCAAGTCCGTTCGGGGTGGTCAAAGCCCCCTGCAGTTCCAGCACGATGCAGCTGTCATCTGCCCAGCACGCCTTGCCTTCCAGACGCTTGGCCATCTCTTTGGCACCTTGTGCGCCGGCATCGACGTTGTCGGCGCGAACGGTTGCCGTCACCATGCCACCGGCGGGCGCGTCATCAATCGAAAAGACCATGACATTGGATTCATTGGCTTTCTTCACGACCGGCACGATGCCCGCGGAATCCAGCGGCGCAAAGACGATGACGTTGGCACCGTTGGCCATCAGGTTGTTCAGCGCATCAACCTGGGCTGCAATATCTCCGTTCGGATCGGGCGCGCCGACAAGGGTAAAGCCCTTGGCATCAAAGGCTTTCTTCGACAGATCCAGCATCAGGGTCTGGAAGTCGTCCTTCAGGAATTTCGGGGTAAAGCCGATCTTGATGTCGGCATTGCCTTCGGCAAAGCTGACGCCGGTGGTCAAGGCAAAGGCCAACGTGCTGGCTGCAAGCGCTTTGACGGTGTTACGGCGGGTCATGCTGAATTTCATAGGTTCCTCCACTGGGTTTATTGCGGTCCGGCGGTATTTGCGCAGTGATGCGGACCACTTTTTCCCCCCTTCGTGCTCGTCACAAAGGGGGTGTTTGCAGCCTGCGACGCGCCTCCACTGCACGGTCACAGGCAACAAATTCAGGGTCAGCGCCCGCATGCCGGACACTGAAAATGCGTATTCTGAACTTGGGGTGCGCATGGCCTGCAAAAGCGGCGGGCCCGCAAGGATCAGGCTTTGACTTCGGAAACCTGCACCATGCGCCGCTCTTTCATCGAAAGGTAGGCTGCTTCGGCCAGGATCAGCGCACGGCGGCCAGCCGGGTCCAGGTTTCGATGACGGAGTCCGGGTTCAACGCGATGGACTCGATGCCCTCGGCGGCCAGCCAATCGGCAAAGTCCGGATGGTCGCTGGGGCCC
>CAZCFC010000389.1:0-2727 GCA_964497815.1 uncultured Cypionkella sp. | reverse complement strand
CGGGTGCAGATCAATGCCGAAGCCGAGGCCCTGAAGGCAGAGCGGGATCAGCTGTATGCCGAGTTGGGGCGCATGCAGAATCTGACGCATCGGCTGTCGGATGACTATCTGGATATTGATCTTCTGGACGAGCAGGCCCGCGAAGTGCTGGGCTATCTGCGGGCGGATGAGATCGTGATCCGCTAGGGCCGGATGTGGCAGGGACTGCCTGCCTGCCAACAATCCCGAAGCGCGCATTGCTGCATTGGCACCGGGGGCCAGCCCCCGTACCCCCGGGATATTTGGCGACAGATGAATGGAAATTTTAGGCAAATTCGCGGACACTTGCGTTTTCCGCATGGCTGACATGCGCGCCCTGCCCCGTCACATTTTCCGTTTTGCGTTATTTCCCCGATGTTGTATAGATAGTTTAATGCTGAACTATCTTACACGTGACGGGAGGACGCCACCGTGGCTGCTAAAAAAGCCCCAGAAAAATCAAACGTCTCGAAGGAAGAACTGCTGAAGTTCTACCGCGAGATGCTGCTGATCCGCCGATTCGAGGAAAAGGCGGGTCAATTGTACGGCATGGGTCTGATCGGGGGGTTCTGTCACCTCTATATCGGGCAAGAGGCGGTGGTGGTCGGGCTTGAGGCCTGCACCAAGGACGGCGACAAGCGCATCACCTCGTACCGTGACCATGGCCACATGCTGGCCTGCGGCATGGAAGCCAATGGTGTGATGGCCGAACTGACCGGGCGGTCGGGCGGCTATTCCAAGGGCAAGGGCGGCTCGATGCACATGTTCAGCCGCGAGAAGCATTTCTATGGCGGCCATGGCATCGTTGGCGCGCAGGTGCCCTTGGGCGCGGGTCTGGCCTTTGCCGACAAGTACAAGGGCAATGACAACGTGACCTTCGCCTATTTCGGTGATGGGGCCGCGAACCAGGGCCAGGTTTATGAAACCTACAACATGGCCGAACTGTGGGCGCTTCCGGTGATTTTTGTCATTGAGAACAACCACTACGCCATGGGCACAAGCCAGGCGCGATCCACCCGATCGGAAACGCTGTATGGTCGGGGACTTGCCTATGGCATTCCGGGCGAACAGGTGGACGGCATGGATGTGCTGGCGGTGAAAGAGGCCGGGGCCAAGGCGGTGGCGCACTGCCGCGCCGGCAAGGGGCCGTATATTCTGGAAATGATGACCTATCGCTATCGCGGGCATTCGATGTCGGACCCGGCGAAATACCGCACCCGCGAAGAGGTGCAGAAGATGAAAGACGAGAAGGACGCCATCGAACACGTGCGCGACCTGTTGTTGAACGCGGGGCTGGCGTCGGATGACGATCTGAAGACGATCGACAAGGAGATCAAGGAAATCGTCAACGCCAGCGCCGAATTTGCCAAAGCAAGCCCAGAGCCGGACCTGTCCGAGCTTTGGACCGACATTTACGCCTGAGGGGGGAAAACCATGGCAGTTGAAGTACTTATGCCCGCGCTTTCGCCCACGATGGAAGAAGGCACGCTGGCAAAATGGCTGGTGAAAGAGGGTGATGTGGTCAAATCGGGCCAGATCATCGCAGAGATCGAGACCGACAAGGCGACGATGGAATTCGAGTCTGCGGATGAGGGCATTGTCGGCCGGATTCTGGTGGCCGAGGGCACGGCGGGCGTCAAGGTGAACACGCCGATCATGGTGCTGGTTGAGGCGGGCGAGACTGCGGATGCGGCGCCTGCCCCTGTGGCTGTTGCGGCCGTGGCGGCTCCGGTTGCTGTGGCGGCGGTTGCTGTGTCGGCTCCGGTGGCGGTTGTCTCCAAAGCCAGCCCGGATTGGCCGGAAGGCACGGCGATGAAGCAGATGACGGTGCGCGAGGCATTGCGTGAGGCGATGGCCGAAGAAATGCGGGCCAATCCGAACGTCATGCTGATGGGCGAAGAGGTGGGCGAGTATCAGGGCGCTTACAAGATTTCCCAAGGCCTGCTGGATGAATTCGGCCCCAAGCGCATCGTCGATACCCCGATCACCGAGATCGGATTTACCGGCATTGCCGTGGGTGCGGCCTGGGGTGGGTTGAATCCGATCGTCGAGTTCATGACCTTTAACTTCGCCATGCAAGCCATTGACCACATTCTGAATTCGGCAGCAAAGACCAACTATATGTCGGGCGGCCAGTTGGGATGCCCGATTGTGTTCCGCGGTGCCAATGGTGCGGCGGCGCGGGTTGGTGCGCAGCACAGTCAGGATTTTGCCGCCTGGTATGCGGCGATTCCTGGTCTGCGGGTGGTGATGCCTTATTCGGCGTCGGATGCCAAAGGGCTGCTGAAATCGGCCATCCGCGACCGCAACCCGGTGGTGTTTCTGGAAAATGAGATCCTGTACGGGCGGTCGTTCGAAGTGCCGGTTCTGGATGATTTCACCATTCCCTTCGGCAAGGCGCGGGTCTGGCGTGAGGGCAGCGATGTGACCATCGTGTCCTTTGGCATCGGCATGACCTATGCTTTGGAGGCGGCGGATCTGCTGGCCAAGGATGGTATTTCGGCGGAAGTGATTGATCTGCGCACCCTGCGCCCGATTGACTACGATACGGTTCTGGCCTCGGTGATGAAAACCAACCGCTGCGTGACGGTCGAAGAGGGCTTCCCGGTGGGATCCATCGGTGACCATCTGGCCAGAAAGATCATGCAGAAGGCGTTCGACCATCTGGACGCGCCGGTGATGATCTGCACCGGCAAGGATGTGCTGAGG
>CAZCFC010000388.1:0-2735 GCA_964497815.1 uncultured Cypionkella sp. | reverse complement strand
AGGCATCCCAATAGACAAACAGCGCCATGTAGGCCCACAGCATCAGCGGCAGCACAATCACGGCTTCGGCCAGCAGCGTGCCGTTTTCGTCACGGCCAAAGCGGCGCAGCAGGGCAAGGGGGGAACGCATCATCGTCTCCTTATGAAGGTTCGGTGACAAAGGCCGACACGGTGACAAGCCCGTATCCGCCCTGCGCATCCGTCGCCAGCCGCAGGCCGTATTTCGACGTCGGGAACAGCGCATCCTGAATCACGCAAACCCGGATCAGCATCACATCGTTCTGTTGGCCGATCTGCAGCACCGTCACGGGCTGAATTTCTTCTTCGCGGTCCACGCAGGCCACATCGGTTTTCGGCAAGGCCCAGTTCAAGGTGCTGACGCGGGTCATTTCGATCATGATATTGTCTTCACATGATTTGAAAATCACCGTGCGCTTGCAGATCTCGGCCTTCAACAGGTCGGCGTCGGGCAGGGTGTAGTGGCCCAGCCGCAACTCGCGCATGGTGATGTCCACCGCCTGTTCCAGCATGATGGCGCGGGTCATCAACAGCCCGCTTTCGAACGAGGCCATGAACACGGTCAGCAGCACCGGAACAGCCATGACGAATTCGATGGTTGCGGTGCCATCTTCGCGGCGGAAGCCACGGGCAAGGCGTCTCATGAAGCGGATCATTGGGTCAACCTCAACTGGCTGATGTTATTGGCAATGGACTTGAACGCGGTTTTGATCTGAAGGCCGGTGGCGTTGTAGTAGTGGCCGGCAGAGGTAGAGCAGTTCTTGATCTGGGTCTGGCCGTTGGCGGGGGCCTCGAAGGCGATGCCGTAGACGATCACCCCGTTGGCCTTGGCCTGGCCGCAGATGCTTTGCAGTTGCGCATCCATGGTGGCGGTCGGGGTCTGGGTGCGGAACTCGGTCATCTGGTTGGCATAGACTGTGTTGCGCGACGAACTGGTGGTGCCAAGGGCGCGGGCGTAGAACTGCCAGGCCACATAGGATTGGCGCATCGCGGCCCAGACTTCGGGCCAGCTTTGCTGGGCTACGACGCCGTTGTTCGAGCTGTTGGACCAGGGCGCAGACCGCCAGGTTCCCAGATGCGGCACCCAGTAGGGGTTCGTTCCCCCCCGAGAGGCATGGTAGATCGAATAGTTGTTGTCCACTGCGCTGCGGTAGATCGGTGACATGCCGCTTTTGTAGCCGTCCTGCACGCGCTCTTCGGCAAAATGTTCGCCGTCGGTCATCAGCACGATCACCTTCATGGCCTCGTCGTCGGTGTAGGCAAAGGGGCGATCGACCAGGGTGGCGGGCATGGTGCCTGCGGCCATGTAGTCGCTGTAGATGCCACCTGCGCTGGGGTCCATCAGGGCCAGCCCCCATTTGATCCCGGCATTGATCGAAGTGGCCCCGATCGGGTCAAGCGCTTCGATCGCTTCTTTCAGCTTGGTGATGTTTTGCAAAGGCATGGTGATTTCATTGCCAGCCCTCGGCGGGCACCAGACGTTCAGCGGGTTCGGGCGGCCATAGTCGGTATCGGTGTAGCTGACATAGGATGTGACCTTGTTGGTTCCGGTATAGGTGTCGGCATTTGCCGTCATCGACAGGGCAGCGGTGCGCGAAATATCAGAGCTGTTGTAAACGCTTGCCGGAAGGTCAATGCAGTTGGCGTTGCCCTGATCCGGGTTGTCCGTTGCGTTGAATTTCGCGCGCAGCGTGGCCCCAAGGTTGACCTGTCCGTTGAACGGCACGATGCCGACGGAAATGCGGTCTTCCGAATCGCTCAGCATCACCGCATCCACAAAGTCCTTCGCCGCAAGCTTGAGGTTGCCGATGCGGCTGTTGGACAGCATCGAGCCGGACACGTCCAGCACCAGCATGATTTCCACATTGTTGATGCGCTGTTCAGCGGTTGAGTGGCCCGAGGCGTCCAATTCATCAATGCCGATCATATGGATGAAGAACGGGTTGGTGGCGGCGCTTGCGTCGGCCTCGACCTCGCGGAAGTTCAGGCCTTCGGACACGGTGACGCCCTTCAGATAGCTGGTCATGCCGGCCTTGGCGAAATAGTCGTTCACCACGGTTTCGCCATCCAGTTCCTGCGTCAGCGATGCCGCAGCCAGGGTGGCGCGGTCCAGGGTGTTTTGCAGCGTGGTGCGGGTGGATTCGTAGCGCATCAGGTCAACCGCAAGGCCCCCCATCATCACCATCAGCAGGAACAGCATCAGGGCAAACACCGTCATGGTGCCGTCTTGTGCCGCCCGGAACCGCGCAGCGCCTCGACGGGCTTGTGCAGCCAACCGATTTTTCTTTGCCCAAACCATCGGCACACCCCATTTCCAATTCGATCTGACCGCTGCAAGGCGCAGGGCCATCGAAGGCAGAAAGACACTTCCAAAGGCGAATGTCGGTGACGCCTTTGTCCAGAGTGTGGCGGGGGCGTCGGGCAATGAGGATAGAGTGTGGCACCCCGGTTTGATTTGGAAACAGTGCGGGTGTGCGGGGCAGGTGGTGAGCCAATCGGAAACAGTCGCGCCGCATTGCGTTGCCCCGGGCGAAGGCCGCGCAACGGAAGGCAAGCCTGTGCGAATCGATGCAATGTCCCATGTCTGCGACCTTTTCCGGCTTGGGGGCCTGTTACTGGGTCAGCTTCAACTGGGTGATGTTGTTGGCGATCGTGTTGAACGCGGTCGAAATCTCAAGCCCGGCGGCGTTGAAATAGTGCGAATCCGAGCTGGCGCA
>CAZCFC010000387.1:0-2740 GCA_964497815.1 uncultured Cypionkella sp. | reverse complement strand
GACTGATTGCTAACGTGCTTTTTGCAGCGGGGCCAGCGGCGCTGATCGGAAGAGGTTGCATCATTTTCATGCAGGCGACGGGTCAGGCTGGGCGCTTGCCAGCCCCCCCAATCGGGGCTACCCTGATGGCAACCACCTATGGAGGGCGATTATGGCGCCCGAGCGTCTCCGGGGGGGGGACGCGAAACAGATTGCGGTCGAGACGGCTTTGCCCGTTTCTCGCACAGATGACCCGTCAGCCCCCCCAGCTGTTGGGTCCGGGGGGCTTTATGCCGCCGTGGACTTGGGCACGAATTCGTGCCGCATGCTGATTGCCCAACCGAAGGGCAGTCAGTTCATTGTTGTGGACAGTTTTTCCAAGACTGTCCAATTGGGCGCGGGCCTTGAGGCTTCGGGCAGGCTTTCGCGCGCCTCGATGGGGCGGACGATGCAGGCTTTGCGCATTTGTCAGAAGAAGATCGAACAGCACGGCGTCACCCGCATGCGGCTGGTGGCCACCGAAGCCTGTCGGCGTGCGCGCAATTCGAAAGAGTTCATGCGGCAGGTGCGGCGTGAAACCGGGCTGAACGTCGAAATCATCGCAGCAGAGGAAGAGGCGCGTCTGGCCGCCATTTCCTGCGCGCCGCTGGTCAACACCGGCACCGAGCAATTGCTGGTGGTGGACATTGGCGGCGGGTCGACCGAGCTTGTCTGGGTCGATCTGTCGGGGGTGGATCCTGAAGACCGTCCGCATGCCATCATGCGCCTGCACCGGGGCTTTCAACCGGCGCCCGAAGGCGGTGCGCGGGTGGTGGACTGGATTTCGGTGCCTTTGGGTGTGGCGACGTTGAAGGACCAGTTCGCGGATGTCGAAGATGACGCTGCCCGCTTTGCCTTGATGAGCTGGTTTTTCGAAGAAAATCTGGCGTCCTTTTCGCCTTATAACGCCGCGCAACCGCGTGCGGGGTTTCAGATCATCGGCACCTCGGGCACGGTCACCACCGTCGCCGCCAGCTTTCTGGGCCTGCGCCGTTATGACCGCACCAAGGTTGACGGGTTGCAGATGACATCCGATCAGATTGATCTGGTGATCCGCGATTACCTGTCGCTGGGTCCTGAAGGGCGTCGCACCGATCCGCGCATTGGCCGCGACCGCCATACGCTGATCATGTCCGGCGCGGCTATCCTTCAGGCGCTGATGCGGATATGGCCAACGGATCGCCTTTCGGTGGCCGACCGTGGCCTGCGCGAAGGCCTATTATATGCACAGATGAGCGCAGATGGCGTTCTGGAAGACGGACCATTCGAATGACCGATAATAAATCAGGCGAAAAGGGCAGTTCGGGGCGCGGTCAGCGCGACCTGCGCGTCCGCGTCAAGACCGCCAAAGGGCGCAAGCTTTCCTCGACGCTCTGGCTGGAGCGGCAGCTGAACGACCCCTACGTCGTGCGCGCCAAGAAAGAGGGCTACCGGGGCCGCGCCGCCTACAAGATTTCCGAGTTGGACGACAAGTTCGAATTCCTCAAGCCGGGCGTGCGCGTGGTTGATCTGGGCTGTGCACCGGGCGGGTGGTGCCAGATTGCGGTCGAACGTGTCAACGCCTTGGGGCAGAACCCGAAAAAACCCATCGGCACCGTGCTGGGTGTCGATCTTCAGGTGGTCGAACCGATCGCCGGGGCGCAGATCCATCAATTGGATTTCCTGTCCGATGAGGCCGATGCGCTGGTCAAGGGCTGGCTTGGCGGCCGCGCCGATGTGGTAATGAGCGATATGGCCGCGTCGGCGTCGGGCCACAAAGGCACCGACCACCTGCGCATCATCGCGCTGTGCGAGGCGGCGGCCTATTTCAGTTTCGACGTGCTGGAAATCGGCGGCACCTTTGTTGCCAAGGTGCTGGCGGGGGGGGCCGAGAATGAATTGCTGACGATTCTCAAAAAGGCGTTCACCAAGGTGGCCAACGTCAAACCACCGGCGAGTCGCGCCGACAGTTCTGAGAAATTCGTGGTGGCGATGGGGTTCCGGGGCAAACCGGCCGAATTGTACCCCGGCATGATCGCGCCAGAGGATCAGGATTGATCACGTTTTCGCGATGATCCCCGGATCATCGCCCGCAGTCCGCAAAGAAAAAAGGGCACCTCGGGGTGCCCTTTATGCGTAAAACTGTAACCGTCGTCTTAGCCGCCCCAGGTGCGAACCGGGCCGCAATCCATGTGGACAAAGTTCGAACGGTAGTAATGACCAACGCCCCCCGCGCCACAGGCCTCCGCCGCCTTGGCCATCTGCCCGACAGACCGCGACTTCAGCCGCAGGTCAGCCGCCTGACCCTTCATGTGCAGCGAGTTCTTGGCCACCCCCCCCGACTGCGACCGCAGCATGTTGTTGGTGGCCGGGCTGCGATAGCCCGACAGCAGCATGTAGGGCTCATTCACATCCATCAACCGATGCGACGCCGCGATGATGTCAAAGTTGCGCGGGTCCATCTTGACTGTCGCGTCAGACCGCCAGTCACGCATGAAGTGATTGATTTCCTTAAGGACTTCGGGAATGTACTCTCCCTCGATCCAATAGATCGTGTCCAGACTTTCGCCGGTGCGCCCCGAATACATCCGGATGCGGCGAATATCGCCTGCACCTTTCAACACACCAAAGGCGTTCGAATATGTCGGCGCAGCCACCACGGCAGTTGCCGCAAAAACCCCAAGCAGCTTGCGCCGCGTGATCCCGTTTGAAGTCGTATTCGCCATTCTATGCGCCTGTCCCG
>CAZCFC010000386.1:0-2770 GCA_964497815.1 uncultured Cypionkella sp. | reverse complement strand
TGCGCCGTTTACCGAGGAAATGATGTCGAACCTGTTGGAAAGGTTGGGTGTCAACGTGGCAGGCGAAGATTACCGTCCCAAAAACGTGGCAGCTGTGTTTGTAACCGCCACCTTGCCGCCCTTTGCCCGTGCTGGCGGCCAGATTGATGTGACCGTGTCGGCGATTGGCGATGCGAAAAGTCTGCTGGGGGGTACCCTGATCATGACGCCGCTGAATGGAGCCGATGGTCAGATATATGCCGTGGCGCAGGGGGCAATCATCGCTGGTGGAATTTCGGCAGATGGGGCGGCGGCCAGCGTGGTACAAGGTGTGCCGACGGCGGGGATGATCCCCTCGGGCGGTCGTGTCGAACGGGAGGTGGAGTTTGATTTCACTGCCCTGACCACCATGCGGCTGGCATTGCGTGAACCTGATTTCACTACGGCAGCCCGAATTGAGTCAGCGATCAACCGCGAGGTGGGCCGTGGCGCAGCGGTGATGCTTGATGCAGGCACGATTGCATTGGATATTGGCGCAGCGGGATCCAATTCACCGGCACATGTTGTCAGCCGGATCGAGAACATAGAGGTAGAGCCCGAAACCCGCGCGCGCGTCGTGGTTGATCAACGCTCGGGTACGATCGTGATGGGTGAGGATGTCCGGATAAGTCGGGTGGCAGTGGCGCAGGGCAATCTGACTTTGCGGATTGATGAGAGACCGATGGTTGTCCAACCCAATCCCTTTGCCGAAGGTGAAACGATCGTTGTGCCGCGGACGTCCGTGAACATTGAAAATGAGCCGGGAACCGGGCTGGCGGAGGTATCAGGTGGCGCCAACCTTTCCGAGGTTGTGGCAGGCCTGAACGCGCTTGGAGTGCCACCGCATGACATGATCGACATACTAAAAAGCATAAATGCAGCGGGCGCACTGCACGCCGATTTTGTGGTGAACTAGCGAACGGGGCGTGTGCCCCGCCTAGAAGTAGCTGCGCACCAACGCGCCAGAAACCAGGCTCCACCCATCAGCCACCACAAAAAACGCCAACTTGAAGGGCAGTGAAACGGCGGCAGGCGGAACCATCATCATGCCCATCGACATAAGAACGGCGGCGACAACCAGATCAATGATCAGGAACGGCAGGAACACAAGAAACCCGATCTCAAATGCCCGTTGGATTTCCGAAAGGATAAAGGACGGCACCAACAGCGACAAAGGTGCTTCCAAAGGTGCTGTCGGAATCGCAGCAGGCCGCAGATCAGCCAGCGCAGCAAAAGTGTCCGGATCCAGCCGCGCCGCCATGAAGGTGCGAAAAGGCGCCAAGACCATAGGGATTGCCTGCTGAATGTCCAGCGCCCCGCGGCTAAGCGGCTCGATCCCCGTCTGCCAGGCCTCGGTGAACACGGGGTCCATCACAAACCATGTCAGAAACATCGCCAGACTGACGATCAGCATGTTCGGTGGAGCCTGCTGCAGCCCAATGGCCTGTCGCAGGATTGAAAGCACCGTCACGATGAACGGAAAGCAGGTGATCATCACCGCCAGTCCTGGCACGATGCTAAGCACTGTGATCAGGGCCATCAATTGCACGGATCGGGTGGCAAGGGATCCTTGGTCTCCGAAATCTATTGCAATGTCCTGTGCCAGCGCCGGCGCGGCCAAAAACAATATGAGGCCCAGGGCCAACCCGATCCGCCACATGTTACAGACCGCCTCGCAAATTCGCGACTTCTGTCAGCCGGACTGCCAGTTGGCCCGAAGAATCGCCCTC
Organism: uncultured Cypionkella sp.; assembly: GCA_964497815.1. Lineage (GTDB taxonomy): Bacteria > Pseudomonadota > Alphaproteobacteria > Rhodobacterales > Rhodobacteraceae > Cypionkella. Next base: position 1,022 of record CAZCFC010000386.1, on the reverse strand, counting down.
CAATTCCTGCAATTCCCCCCGCGCAATCAGTCTGTCACCGACATAAAGTTCCACCGGGTCATCGACGCGGCGGTCCAGCGCCAGGACGGCATCGCGCGACAGCCGCAGCAGGTCGCGCACCAAAGGGCGGGCTTTGCCGACCGATATGGTCACCTCTATCGGCACTTGGGCAAATGGGTTGGCGTCGGGCAGATCATCCATCATGGCGTTCCCTTTTCTGGAAGCTCGAAGAAGCCGCGCACAGCGGCGGTGATTTCGGCGGTTGCGCGATCAAGATCGATCTGCGTTTCAGCATCGCCCATGCGCAGATAGACTTGGCCTTCGCCAAGGCTGGACTCTTCCACGATGGTCAAAGGCATTCCGGTGGCCTGTTCCAAAAGCGCTTCGATAGCGGCGCGGGCGCGGGGATTCAAAACCAGCGTTACCGGAGCATCAGCCATGCGCTCGGCCATCGGCATCAGCACATCCAGCACAATGGGTGCCAAGGTTTCGCGCGCCAGTTCGGGCAGAAGGCGGCCGACCATTTCCTGTAAAAGCGGCTCTAATGCGCGCAAAACGTGCATGCGCGCCTCTTGATATGTGAAGCCAAGGCTTTGCAGATTACGCGCCAGATCGGCACCGATACGTGTTTGGTCGGTTGTTTGCGCCGCGGCTGCATCCTCCCAGCCTGCGGCATAGCCAGAGTCATATGCCGACAGTTTGGCCTCTTCCAGCGACAGTGTATCCAGAACGACTGTGTTGGGTGCGCTGTATCTCTCTTCGGTTTCAAAGACTTCAAGCCGCAGCACCATCACGCCTTCTCCTCTTCATGTTCCATCCAGCCGCGCAGAATTTCGACCGATTCGGCCTGCCGCTCTTCGATCAGGCGGCGCAGGCGGGCGATTGGGTCGGCTGTCGCCTCGGCTTCACTGACCAAACTTAGCGTGGGTAGATCGCCGTCATCTATCTCACCCGTCAAAACGCGTTGCTCTGGGTCAGGTTTTGAGAAAGCCGGCAAAGCCAAAAGAGGGTCTGGCGCAGGT
>CAZCFC010000385.1:0-2789 GCA_964497815.1 uncultured Cypionkella sp. | reverse complement strand
CGGCGGCCGCGTGTCGAAGTTCAAGAACAAATACGCCGGTCTGGGCTTCTGATCCCAAACGCTTGGCATCAAAGGCGCCCCTTGGGGCGCCTTTTTTCTTTGCGCAGGCCCGATGGTTTCGCCGCGTCCAGCATTGATCATGCAACTCTTGGCGCCGCAGGGCAGACACAACCTTTTTCGGCTGATCCTTGCCCGCTTGCGTTTGACGCGGCCGGTTTGGCAGGCCTTTTGCCCGACCCGCGTCAGCACGCCCTTGGCCTGTGGCTCATCAATCCGCCGCCCGCCATTTTGCGTTGCTTACCGCCGAAATCTACGCATACTTGCACCATGCGCAGTCTTGTTCTGGCTCTCTGCCTTGCCACTCCCGCTCAGGCCCCCGTACAGGCCCAAGCCCAGGCCCAGACCGTGTTCGATCGTGCGGCCGGGGTTTATGGGTCGGCCATCGACCCCCTGCAATCCTGCGATACCAACCCGCATCGGTTGTCGGTCATCACCAACCCGCCCCATGTCGTCTTGCGCTGGACCAGGCCGCGTCGCGACTTCGACGGCAGCATGTCCATCGAAGACATCTATGATCTGCGCGGCGCCACCGGCTCCACCCTTTCCCTGCACCGCGAAGGAGAGGCCCGCTTGCCCGAAACCGGCCAGCGCCCGACCTGGATTTTGCGCCTGACGTCCAAGGGCTATTGCATGGGCCGGACCGATTGGCCGTTGGTCCGCTGTGTCAATGCCGCCATTCGCTGCGGCAACGGTGCGCCCGTTTCCTGACGTCACTTCCTGCTTCCCCTTTCATCCGCTAACCGTATAGGAAGCACCTTCGACAAAGGTCAGGATAAGGACGACAGCCATGGCGCATATCATCGTGGTCGGGAACGAAAAGGGCGGCTCGGGCAAATCCACCACCTGCATGCATGTGGCGACCGCCTTGTGCCGCATGGGCCACCGCGTCGGCGCTCTCGATCTTGATCTGCGGCAGAAATCCTTTGGCCGCTATGTCGAAAACCGCAGCGCCTATCTGGCCCGCGCGGGGCTGAACCTGCCCACCCCCGACTACCGCGATCTGCCCGAGGTTGAGCAGTCAAGCCTGACCCAAGGTGAAAACGCCTTTGACGCCCGGCTGTCGGCCGCCGTGTCGGCGCTTGAACCCGTGTCCGATTTCATCCTGATCGACTGTCCCGGCAGCCATACCCGCCTGTCGCAAGTGGCGCACAGTCTGGCCGACACCCTGATCACGCCGCTGAACGACAGCTTCATCGACTTCGATCTGCTGGCCCGCGTCGACCCCGAAACGGGCCGCGTCAAAGGCCCCTCGATTTATTCCGAAATGGTCTGGAATGCCCGGCAGTTGCGCGCGCAGGCGGGGCTGAAGCCTATCGACTGGATCGTGCTGCGCAACCGTCTTGGCGCGCAACAGATGCACAACAAGAAGAAGGTCGGCGCGGCCCTGGAAGAGCTGTCCAAGCGCATCGGCTTTCGTGTCTCTCCCGGTTTTTCCGAACGTGTGATCTTCCGCGAACTGTTTCCGCGCGGTCTGACCCTGCTGGATCTCAAGGATACCGGGGTGGATCAGTTGAACCTGTCCAACATCGCCGCGCGGCAAGAACTGCGCGACCTGATGCGAGAGCTCAAGCTGCCCGGAGTTGAGATCGCGTTTTGAACAGGCCCTGACGCGCCTCACGCCGACCTTCCCGCGTGCGGGTGCGTTCCAGACGCAGATCAAACAGATCCGGTCCAACCGATTTGCGGGAGTACAATCCCAAACTGGCAAACAGGTCCAAAGCGCGTTGCATGGTCGCCTCCTGCGTCCGTCCATTCCTGTGCATGATCTGATGGCCAAGCGCGGCAGGAAAATGGCCCCCCGGCGGTGCTTTCCCGGTTTTGCGGCACGGTTTGGAAACGATCCGTTTCCCTATCGCGCTTGAGTGGCCGTGCCACCCGTGGCACAACCACGCCAACCGCACCGGAGCCATCATGCCAAACCCCTTGTTTGACGCGCTTTTTGCGCCGCTTGCCACCCGCGACACGGCCCTGCTGATCCTGCAGGATGGCCGCCAGATAAGCGGTGCCGATTTTGCCACAATCATCGCCCGCGCCGCCAACGGCCTGCGTGCGGTGGGCGTCCGTCCGGGCGACCGGGTGGCCGTTCAAACCGCAAAATCACCGCAGACCCTTGCCGTTTATGCCGCCGCAACCGCCATCGGTGCGGTCTTTCTGCCGCTCAACCCCGCCTACACCAAGGATGAGCTGGACTATTTTCTTGGCAACGCCACCCCCCGCGTCATGCTGTGCGATCCCGCCCGCGCGCCCGGTCTGGCCCCCATCGCCGCCCGTCATGGCGCGCAGTTGCTGACGCTGGATGCTGCGGGGCAGGGCACATATTCCGACCTGATGGCCCGGCAGCCCGGCACCTTCACCGCCACCGACCGCACGCCCGATGACCTTGCCGCCATCCTTTACACCTCGGGCACCACGGGGCGTTCCAAGGGGGCGATGCTGACCCATGCGAACCTGCTTTCAAACGCCGAAACCCTGGCGCGGCTGTGGCGCTTTACGGATCAGGACACGCTGTTGCATGCCCTGCCGATCTTTCACACCCACGGGCTGTTCGTGGCCTCGAACATCGCACTCTTGACCGGGGGCACGATGATCTTCCTGCCCGCGTTCGATGCCGAGTTGGGCGAATCACCCGCACAAGGCGTCACCAAGGCCGCCAGCTTTGCGGTGCAGCCCGAAAAACGCGCCACGCTCGACCTCGCGCTCGACCACCTGCTGCAGGACAGCGCCAGCCG
>CAZCFC010000384.1:0-2792 GCA_964497815.1 uncultured Cypionkella sp. | reverse complement strand
CACCGCATGTCGGGGTATCTCTTGTTTGCCTTTGGCGTGGTGGTTTGGCTGCGCGGTCGGCAATCGGCCTATCTTGCGACGCGGCGGGCGTTTCATGCGGTGATGGCGATGATGGTGGTGCAGATGGCTTTGGGCATCTTTGCTGTGCTGACGGCGGCGCAGGCACATGTCGCGATCACCCATCAGCTTGGCGCGGTGCTGTTGTGGGTGCTGATCATCCGGGCGCGGCATCTGTCGGCTTATCCGGTGGCGGGATCAATCCGGAAGGGGACGGCGTGATGAACAACACGACTTATGCAGAATTGATGGCCTATCAGCGGCAGACCGAGGCCTTGGCCAAGGTGGCCGAGCGGCTGGGTTGGGACCAGGAAACCATGATGCCGCGCGCCGGAGCCGAACAGCGCGGCGAGGAAATGGCGGCGATGGAAGGGGTTCTGCACGCGCGCCGCACCAACCCGCAGATCGCGCAATGGCTGGCCGATGCGGGGGCTGCTGATGCGGTGGCAGCGGCGCAGCTTTACCATGTTGACCGCTCTTACACGCGGTCGGTGAAGGTGCCGGGCGATCTGGCCGAATCGTTGGCACGGGTCACGTCTGTCGCCCAAGGGATTTGGGCGGGCGCGCGGGCGGCCGATAAAGTGGCTGATTTTCTGCCGACACTGCGCGAAGTGATCAACCTGCGGCGGCAAGAGGCGGCCTGTCTGGCCGAGGGCGGCGATCTTTATGACGCGCTGATTGATGATTACGAGCCGGGGGCTTCGGCGGAAACCCTGGGCGGGATGTTTGACCGGATGCGCCCAAGGTTGGTGGCCCTGCGCGGCGCGGTGCTGGACTGTGCCGCGCCGCCTGCCTTGCAGGGGCATTTCGCGCAAGACGCGCAGTTGCGGTTGGCCCGTGATCTGGCGGGGGCGTTCGGCTATGACTGGTCGCGCGGGCGGCTTGATCTTGCGGTGCATCCGTTCAGTTCGGGCGGCGGCGATGACAGCCGGATCACCACCCGGGTGGTTGAGGCCGATCCGTTCAACTGCATCTATTCCACGATCCACGAAGTTGGCCATTCCAGCTATGAGCTGGCGATTGACCCCGATTACGCCATGACGCCGCTGGGCCATGGCGTTTCCATGGGCGTGCATGAAAGCCAAAGCCGGATCTATGAAAACCAGATCGGGCGCGGACGGGCGTTCACGGGTTGGATGCACGCGCAGATGGTCGAGCGTTTCGGCCCCTTGAATGTGGACGGGCCGGACGGGTTTTACCGGGCCGTCAACCGCGTGCAGCCGGGGTTCATCCGCACCGAAGCCGATGAGGTGCATTACAATCTGCACATCATGATGCGCTTTGATCTGGAACGCGCGCTGATCCGGGGCGATCTGGCGGTGGATGATCTGGAAGCCGCGTGGAATGATCGGTTTTTGACAGATTTCGGGGTGCAGGTGGACCGTCCAAGCCATGGAATGTTGCAAGATGTACATTGGTCCGTCGGTCTGTTTGGCTATTTCCCGACCTATACGCTGGGCAATGTCTATGCCGGCTGTCTGAACAAGGCGATGCGGGCGGCGGTGCCCGATCTGGATGCGGCATTGGCGCGGGGCGATACGTCGGGGGCGACCGGCTGGTTGCGCGAGAATGTCCAGCGCCATGGCGGATTGCGTAAACCGCAGGAAACCATTGCGCTGGCCTGTGGGTTCGAGCCGACCGAGGGGCCGCTGCTGGATTATCTTGAGACCAAGTTCCGCGACCTGTACCGCTTGTGATCACAGACCCGCAATCGCGGGCGGTCTGGTTGCTGGCTTTGGGCCAGACCTTGGCCTATGCCGGGGTGTACTATGCCTTTCCGGCGTTGTTGCCGGATTTGCAGGCGCAGACAGGCTGGTCGGTGGCCGAGCTGGCCTTTGGGCCGACGCTGGGGTTTCTGGTGATGGCTGTGCTGACCCCGTTCACAGGGCGCTGGGTGGATCGCGGCTTTGGTGGCGAAATGCTGACCTATGCGCCGATCATGGCGGCGCTGGGGGTTGCGGCGCTGGGTTTTGCGCCGAACCCTGGGGTCTGGTGGGGCATCTGGGCGGTGATCGGGTTTGCGCAGGCCTGTTGTCTTTATGAAAGCTGCTTTGCCTTCCTGACCCGGCGTCTGGGGGCCGGGGCCCGGGTGGCGATCACGCGGGTGACGCTGGTGGCCGGGTTTGCGGGCACGCTGGCCTTTCCCTTGGGTGATTTTCTGGGGCGGGCATTTGGAGGGCAGGGGGCAATGGTGGCGTTTGCCGGGCTTGTTCTGCTGGCGGTGCCGGTCAATGCTTGGGCGGTGCAGGCGCTGCGACGGATGGAACGGCCGGGGGCTGCACGGCCTGAACCTGAGCCGGGGGCCCTGCGTGCGGCGCTGCGTCAGCCGTCGTTTTGGCTGATTTCAGGCATTTTCGGGCTGATCTGGCTGAACCACGGCATTTTGCTGACCTATGTTCTGATGCTGTTCGAAGATCGGGGGGCCGGGGCGGCGATGGCCACCCTGGCCGCGGCTTGCATCGGTCCGTCGCAAGTCTTGGGCCGTTTTGTGCTGTTGGTGTACGAGGCGCGGATTGGCAATGCGCGGGCGACATTGTTTTCGCTGGTGACGGTGGTGGCTGCGGGGGCCGTGTTGATCGTGGCGGGACTGGAACCTGCGCTGATCTTTGTGTTCGCGGCGTTGCAGGGGGCGGGGGCGGGGCTGCTGTCTGTGCTGCGGCCGTTGCTGGTGGTTGGTATGCTGGGGCGGCGCGGATTTGGAGCGCTTTCCGGGGCGGTGTCGGTGGCCCCGATAC
>CAZCFC010000383.1:0-2820 GCA_964497815.1 uncultured Cypionkella sp. | reverse complement strand
GCGACGGGGTGCCCACCGTGGCAGCGCTGTGCCTGATCTTGCGCGACGATGACGGCACCTTGGCCGCCGCCATCCGCTATTGGCCCGCCGAGGTGGGCGGCGAGGACGTGCTTTTGCTGGGGCCGGTGGCGGTTCACCCGACACGGCAGGGTGAGGGATTGGGCGGTCTGCTGATCAACGAAAGTCTGGTTGAGGCGCGGCGTCTGGGCTGGGAGCGGGTGCTGCTGGTCGGAGACGCCCCTTACTACAGCCGCTTTGGCTTTGTGCGGCTGACGGGGGTCGAAATGCCCCCCCCCACCAACCCGGACCGCATTCTGGGACTGGAACTGAAAAAGGGGGCTTGGGCAGGTGTGGGTGGCCTTGTTACCAAAGCGTCAGGGGCGACGTTGCCCTCTCCGACCTAAGCTATTGCACGACAAGGCCAATGCCCCCACATTGGGGCGATGAACACCTTGCCCGCGCTGCGCCGCCCCAAACCCGATGACGACATTGCCGAACTGTCCCGCGCCTACAAGCGCGCCAACGGTCCGGTGATGAGCCTTGTCAACAAGCTGGGGGGTGGGGTGGAAAAACAACTGGCGCTGCTGCCCCCGCGCCTGCGCACCGAGATTGACCGCGTGACTGTCGCCGCGCTGACGGCGGCGCATGGGCTGGCGGGGCTGGGTGGCGCGCCTGACTTTGGCCGCAACGCTTCGACCTTGGCGGCGATGGCGACAGGGGCTGCGGGTGGGGCCGGGGGGCTGGCGACGTCACTGGCCGAACTGCCCGTAACCATCACCGTTATCCTGCACGCGATCCGGCGTGAGGCGGTTCTGGCGGGCTATGATCCGGCTGAATCCGGCATCCGCGCCGCCTGCCTTGAGGTCTTTGCCGCAGGCAGCCCGCTGCAGGCCGATGATGGCGTCAACAGTGCTTTTGTCTCGACCCGGTTGACCGTGACCGGACCCGCTCTGCAAAAGCTGATCGCCACTGTGGCCCCGCGACTTGCGGCGGCCATGGGCCAAAAGCTGGCGGCGCAAATGGTGCCGGTTCTGGGGGCTGTCACCGGGGCGGCGCTGAATGCCGCTTACCTGTCCTATTTCCGTGAAATGGCCCGCATCCGCTTTGCGTTGATGCGTCTGGCCGAAGCGCAGGGCGGCGAGGCGGTGGTGGCGGCCTTTGCCAGTGCGGTGGCCGTGCCCAAGATCGCCAGATCCAAAGTCTGATCCATCCTCTGTGTGGAAATATCCCCCCCGGAGGGTCTGCCCCCGGGGGCGGAGCTGCGTGTCAGATCCGGAACCATCACAGCCTATTCGCCCTGTGTCGCCAGCCATTCCATCAGCGCCGGGCGCACGGTTTCGGCACCGTTGCTGCGCGCGGTGTCGATCACTGCGCGGGCTTCGGCCAGATTGACTTGCCGCAACAGCGCCTTGACCGGACCAATGGACGCAGGCCGCATGGACAGATTGCGCAAGCCGATGGCGGTCAGGGCCAGTGCCTCGATCGGGCGTCCGGCATCCTCACCGCAGAACGACAGCTTGGTGCCCGACGCCGCACAGCGCGCAACGACGAATTGCAGGAAGGTCAGGAACGATGAATTAAGCGTGTCATAGCGTTTGCGAACCCGCTCATTCTCGCGGTCTGCGGCAAAGAAAAACTGTTTCAGATCGTTGCCGCCGATCGAGATGAAATCCGCCATTTCAAAGAACGCATCCGGCGCATAGGCAAGGCTGGGGGTTTCCAGCATTGCGCCGATGTCCACCGACGAAGGCACTTTATGGCCAAGGGATTTCTCGCGGTGCAATTCGCGCAAGACATGGCTGCGCGCCTGGATGAATTCCGCATGTTCGCTGATGAAGGGGAACATGATGGTCAGGGGACGCCCGTCGGTGGCCCGGATCAGCGCCTGCACCTGCATCCGCAGCACGCCCGGCTTGTCCAAACCCACCCGGATCGCGCGCCAGCCCATCGCTGGGTTGGGTTCATCCTGGGGCTTCATATAGGGCAGCACCTTGTCGGACCCGATGTCCAATGTGCGGAACGCCACCGGGCGGCCCTTGGCGGCCTCAAGCACGCGCGCGTAAAGCGTGGCCAACTCCGCCCGTTGCGGCATCTTGTTGCGAATCAGGAATTGCAATTCGGTGCGAAAAAGGCCCACGCCCTCGGCACCTGATCCTTCAAGACTGGGCAGATCGGCCATCAGGCCTGCATTCATGTGCAGGCCAATCGTCACGCCGTCGCGGGTGGTGGCAGGCAGATCGCGCAGACTGGCATAGCGCTGTTGCGCCGCGGCCTGCATGGCAATCTTGTCACGGAACGACCGCGCAACGGTTTCCTCGGGGCGCAGATGCACCAGTCCCTGATCGCCATCGACAAGGATGGGATCACCATTCAGCGCCTCGGTGGTGATGCGGTCGGCGTGGATCACCATCGGGATCGCCAGCGCACGCGCCACAATCGCGGCATGAGACCCGACCGATCCTTCCTCAAGCACCAAGCCCTTCAATTTGCGGCCATATTCCAGCAATTCCGCAGGCCCGATGTTGCGCGCGATCAGCACGGGGTTCTCCGGCATGGTCGCGCCGGTATCCTTGCCCTGGCCTGTCAGGATCCGCAGCAGGCGGTTTGAAAGATCGTCCAGATCATGCAGCCGTTCGCGCAAATAGGCGTCGGGCACCTGTTCCAGCCGGTTGCGCGCTGCGGATTGTTCCTTTTCCACCGCAGCTTCGGCGGACAGGCCGCGCTGAATATCTTCTTCCATCCGGCGCAGCCAGCCGCGCGAATGAGCGAACATCCGGTAGGCCTCAAGCACCTGCTTTTGGTCCTTGTCCAGACTTTCGG